>DATNDP010000026.1:0-4305 GCA_035553195.1 Candidatus Acidiferrales bacterium | reverse complement strand
GATCCAAAAGCAATGCAGTTGCACACGGCGTGCTCAATGGCACATTTACGTCCGGCTTCGGCAACGTAATCCAGATCGCAATCGGGGTCGGGCTTTTCCAGGTTGATGGTGGGCGGGAGCTGGTTGTGATGCATGGCGATGAGAGTGGCGGCAACACCTGCCGCGCCGCAGGCGCCTTGCGGATGGCCAATCTGCGACTTCAGCGCCGACATGGGAACCTTATAGGCATGATCGCCAAGAGCCAGCTTGAGGGCCCGCGTCTCGATTCGATCATTGAGCTGCGTCGACGTGCCATGCAGATTGACATAATGGACATTGGTGGGAGCAAGCCCCGCTTCCTTCATGGCAAGCCCAATGGCCCGAGCCGGCTCTTCCCCGTTCTCCACCAGGCGCACACGATGGAACGCTTCACAGGTAGAACCATAGCCGGCAATCTCGGCGTAGATTCGAGCGCCGCGGGCGCGAGCGCGCTCATATTCCTCAAGGAAGAACATCCATGCGCCCTCGGCGATGACAAAGCCATCACGATCACTGTTGAACGGGCGGGAGGCTCGCTCCGGCTGTTCATTCCAGCTTTCCGTCATGATCTTCATCAAGGTGAAGGCCTTGAGTATTCCCCAGGCAAGCGGCGAATCTACGCCGCCCACCAGCATGGCGGATTGCGTGCCAAGCTGAATCTGCCGCATGGCGTGCGAGATCGCGTCGGTCGATGAGGTACAGCCTGTAGTGACTACATGGCTGAGCCCGCGGAAGCCGAAGCGCATGCTTACTTCGCTGGACATGGTGCCCATGGTGCCGCTGGGAATGGTGTAAATACTCACCTGTTTGATCTTGCCTTGATAATAGAGATGGTATTGCTGGTCAGTGAAGTCATTGGCGCCGCCGCCTGTCCCCAGTACCACGCCGATTTCACGTTGCTGGTCCAGGGAGAACTTTGTGGGATCAATATCGGCATCTTTCAATGCCTCCGTTGACGCGGCAATGGCCAGAGGCACGGCGCGAGACACGTGCTTCCGCTCCCGGGCATCCACCCAGTCGAGTTCGCTGAAATCCTGGATCTCACCCGCAATTTGCACGGGCAGGTCAGAGGTATCAAAGCGGGTAATCTTTTTGACTCCGCTTTTTCCCGCCAGAACGGCCTGGCAGAAAGCTCTATTTCCAATCCCATTAGGGCTGACTACGCCCATCCCTGTGATGACGGCGCGCTTGAACATAGATATGATTCTATAATTGAATATCGATCCGTAGCGCCTCTTGTCATCGTGGCGGAACAGTTAATGCTAAATCTTGTTTTGCGGCTAGTTTAATTTCCGCTGATGTTTTCATAGGACGGTTCACCTGTTAGAATTTCACACCTGATAAAGGAGATGAATCCCCCTTGGACACTCAATCAATTATTCAAGAACTTGAAGCCGAACGAGACCGTTTAGAACGTGCGATCGCAGCGTTGCGAAGTACGCCCGTTGCCCGTGGCTGGGGCCGGGGCAGGAGAAGCGCAAACGGACGGAGAGGGCCACGGCATCTCTCCGCGTCAGCGCGCAGGAAGATCGCAGAGGCCGCAAAGAAGAGATGGGCCAAAGCCAAGGCCGCGGGGAAAAACAGCCTATAGCTGTTCTCGTAAGCACCTTTCCGCGATTCTGGCTTTGCTGCTCCAGGTTCATACAGAGACCTTGCAGCTCTTCGCCCCTTGCAGGGTCTCTGCTCAACAGCCTCTTTCCCTATAATGAATGCAGAGCCTGTGCAACGAGCAGCCTCTCTTCATGTCCCTGGGCATCTACATTTCGGTTCCCTTCTGCCGCTCCAAGTGTACTTACTGTAATTTTGCCTCCGGCGTCTTCTCCTCGGCGCAAATGGGACAGTACGTGGAGCGAGTCATCGCGGATCTGGCCGCAATGCGCTCGCTCGCGGCTGAACATGATGCGATGATTCCCGAGCCGGTAGATTCCATTTACGTGGGCGGCGGAACGCCCAGCCTGCTCCCGCCGGATCAATTCAAGAAGTTGTTTTTTCATCTGCGTCAGGAGTTCAAATCTCTTCCGCACGCGGAAATGACGGTGGAATGCGCGCCCGGCACGCTGAGCGATGCCATGATTCAGGCGCTGGTCACGCGGGGCGTAAACCGTGTGAGCCTTGGCGTGCAGTCGTTTGTGGATAAAGAAGCCGCCTCTGTGGCGCGGCTGCACACGCGAGAGAAGACGCTGAGCGATATTGAGCGGTTGCGCAAGGCAGGAATCACCAACATCAATGTGGATCTGATTGCCGGCCTGCCCCACCAGACACGCGAGAGCTGGAGCTATTCGCTCGACGAAGCCATCGCCAGCGGCGCGCCGCACGTGAGCGTGTACATGCTGGAAGTGGATGAGAACTCGCGGCTGGGACGCGAGCTGATTGCCGGAGGAACGCGCTACCACGCGCATGACGTTCCCAACGAAGATCTCACTGCCGAATTCTATGAAACAGCCTGCGAGCGACTGGAGGCGGCGGACCGGCGGCAGTACGAGATTTCCAACTTCGCCTGTCAGGGATTTGAGTCCGCGCACAATCTGAAGTACTGGACGCGCCGGCCGTATCTTGGGTTCGGAGTGGATGCGCATTCAATGCTGCCGGTAGCTGAGATGGCGCGCGCCAAAGGTATTGAGAGCCTCCGCCTGGCGAGCACCGACAACTATGACCAGTTCCTTGCGTCTCCCCAGACTGCGTTTTCCACGGTTACCCAAACGCAGGCTCTGGAGGAGAGCTTGTTTTTAGGATTGCGGCTGAATCGGGGCGTAAATTTAGAGCAGTTACGATCGCAATTCGGCGAGCAATTTGAGCCATATGAAAGCATTCTTGAAGAACTGGTCTCTTCAGAATTGCTCAAATTCTGCGGAAATAATCTTCAGTTGACGCCGCGCGGGCGTTTGCTGTCGAATGAAGTCTTTGAAAGATTCCTTGTCCAGGAAACATCCACGCTGATTGGGTAAGTGAGTAAGTTGATAATCTGGTAATTGAAAATCTGCTCGGCTCAAATTACTCAATTACCAACTTACCCAATTACCAAGTCCCAATGAATCCTAAACTCGCCCAGGCCGAAGACTTGCAATCCTCTGAACAAGAACTTAAACGCGCTCTCGATTTTCGCAGCGATACCGTTACTCGCCCGACAGCGGAGATGCGCCGCGCCATGGCGGAAGCGGAGGTCGGCGATGACGTTTATGGCGAGGACCCGACCGTCAATCGGCTGGAACAACGCGCCGCCCAGATTTTTGGCCGCGAGGCGGCCATCTTCGTTCCCAGCGGCACGATGGGGAATCAGATCGCCATCAAGATCCACACCCATCACGGGCAGGAGATCATCTGCGAAGAGCGCGGGCACATCTTCAACTACGAGATGGCCACGCTGGCGGCGTTCTCCGGCTGCGTGGTGCGCCCCATCTACGGTGAAGATGGAATGCTCACGTGGAGCGAGATCAGGAAGCGCATTGCTCCGGGAATCTACTATAAGGCGCAGACCGGGTTGATCTCGCTGGAGAATACCCACAACATGGCGGGCGGCACGGTGTACCCGCAGGACGTGGCGGACGAGATTTGCGACCGAGCGCACGAGATTGGGCTGCCCGTGCACCTTGACGGCGCCCGGGTTTTCAATGCTGCGACGGCGCTGGGCAGGCCGGTGGCGGAAATCACAAAGAAGTTTGATTCCGTGATGTTTTGCTTGTCGAAGGGATTGGGAGCGCCGGTGGGATCCATGCTGGTGGGCAGCAAAGCTTTCATCGAAAAAGCCAGGCGGTACCGCAAGGCTCTCGGCGGCGGCATGCGCCAGGCAGGAGTGTTGGCTGCAGCAGGATTGATCGCGCTGGAAAAAATGCCGGCCCGACTCAAAGAAGATCATGATAACGCGCAGGTGCTGGCGCGAGGCTTGGCGCAGATTCCTGGAATCAGCATTGATCCGAAAAAAGCTGTCACCAACATACTGGTATTCAACGTCAGCGGCACGGGAATGAATACTGCTGAGCTCAGCCGTAGACTGGCCGAGCGCCACGTGCTTGCCGCAGGCATTGACCCTGAAAACATGCGCTTTGTCACGCACATGGACGTGAGCAAGGAAGATTGCCAGACAGCGCTGGAAGCAATACGGCAGATCTGCCGAAGGTGACCGTCACTATCCCAAAGAAACCTTTGCTGTCTGCCTAAAATGCGGTAGCTTACCCGCATGGCCACTCCACAAGAGGAACTGGAAGCACTGCGGGCGCAAGTCGCGGCGCTATCCGCGCGCATTTACGAACTGGAGATAAGGGCTGGCCTGAAGGCGCGAGTCTATCAGGG
>DATNDP010000025.1:0-10743 GCA_035553195.1 Candidatus Acidiferrales bacterium | reverse complement strand
GGCCTTGGGGAGGAAATCGGACAGATTGCTCCCGGATGCAGAGCGGACCTGGTGGCTCTCACGCCGGAAGGAAAGGTAGTGCACACAATTCTTGGGGGAGAGATTGCGTGACGGAGATCCGGATGGAAAAAGCTCGTCTTGAAGCGCGGTCCCACAGCCTCATCAAACGGCGTCGCGCACATCCTTTTGTGATTCTGGTGTTGATTTCTCTCTTGCCAGTCTGCGTAAGCGCCGCGCCGCAGCATGAGCCGACCTCGGGGCAGGTGGTTGGCTACCTTGCTGAAGGCCCCCTCGCATCCGGACAATATTCTGTAAAGGCGATTGCAACCAGCGGCGCCGCCAGAATGCTTACGCAGCTCGACTACGCTTTCGGCGAGGTGGCTAACAATCAATGCCAGGTCGCCAATCGCGAAGTTGCGCTGGACCGCCTCTACAACGCGGAAAGCAGCGTCAGCGGGACCTCTGATCTGCCAGGCCCCAATGAACTACGCGGGACCTTTCATCAATTGCAAGAATTGAAGAAGGCCTATCCTCATTTGAAGATACTGATCTCTCTCGGCGGCTGGGGACAGTCAGCCGGATTTCCCAGCGCGGCTGAGCCAGATCACCTCCGGCAGTTTGTGCGCTCCTGCGTGGACACCTTTATTCTCGGCCGTTTTGATGAACACCTGCAGCAGCCGGGAATTTTCGATGGAGTGGACCTCGATTGGGAGTATCCAGTGGCGGGTGGCGTCCACCAGGGGCGCCCTGAAGACAAGGCCAATTTCACGGCGCTTGTGGCGGAATTTCGCCGGCAGTTGGATGCGGTTAGCCCCGGACTATTGCTCACGGCTGCACTCCCCGCGGAAGAGGAGTATTACAACAATTTCGAGCTGAAGAATATCAGCAGGTATCTCGATTACGTGTCCATCATGGCGTACGATCTGCACTGGAACACCGAGCCGACGACTAACTTTCACAGCGCGCTGTTCCACGATCCCGAAGATCCTTCTCCGCCGCAGATGCAGAATCGATACGGAGATTTTGCCGCGCGCGGCTTTTTGAAAGCCGGTGTCCCCAACACCAAGCTGCTCCTGGGAGTTCCTTTTTACGGTAAAGGATGGAAGGGAGTACCGCAGCGGAACCACGGTTTGTATCAGCCTTCGCGCGGCCCCGCAGAGAATGGAGGCAGCTATCGGGAATTGAAAGCTCTGCCTGCATCGGCTGACCGCAAGTATTTCAGCCAGGCTGTCTCGTGCACCGTTTGGAACCAGTCATTCTTCTGGAGTTATGACTGTCCTGAATCGCTCGGGCGGAAGATGCAATACGTGCGCAGCCACCATCTTGCCGGTGTGATGTTCTGGGAACTCAGCCAGGACACGTCCGAGCTCGAGCTGCTGCGCGTGTTGAGCAAGGCCCTCGGCAAATGATCGTCGCGATTGCTGGGTAACGCTGAGCGCGCCGCCGGACCACTCGAAGATAATATGCCTTGACGAGTATATGCCTACTAAGGTATATATGGGGAGAGATGGAATCCTCCTTTGAAATCATTGCGGAGCCGAACCGCCGGGCGATCCTGGGCCTGCTGGTTTCGTCAGAACGGTCGGTTGGGGAAATCGAGCGTCAGCTTCGTATGCCGCAGCCGGCGGTGTCAAAGCATCTGCGCGTGCTGCGCGAGGCCGGTTTCGTGGAATCCACCGTGGACGCACAGCGCCGTCTCTATCGGCTGAAACCGGAACCATTTCAGGAGCTCGATGAGTGGCTGGAGCAGTTCCGCCGCTTCTGGTCTGGTCACGTGGATGCGCTCGAACGCCACCTCGACCGCATGGAGAAACACTATCCAAAGCCGACGAAACGCAATAGAAGGAGTAAAAGATGACCGCTCGCGAGCAGTACACACCGGGTCCGGCCAGCGGGGCGCGGGTAGAAAAGCAGGGAGAGAACTGGACGCTCATTCTGGTCCGCGAGCTGCGCCACGCGCCGGAAAAAGTCTGGCAGGCGCTTACCGACCCAGCGCATCTGCGCGAGTGGGCGCCCTTCGACGCCGATGGCAACATGGGAAAGCCCGGAAGCACAGTGAAGCTCACCACCGCGGGAGCGCCCACACTGCAGGCTACCGAAACAACCATAACGCGAGCCGATGCTCCCAAACTGCTTGAGTACAACTGGGGCGGCCAGCATATCCGGTGGGAGCTCGAGCCGTTCGGCAGCGGCACGCGCCTGACTCTGTGGCACAACATCGATCGACGCTACATCTCCATGGGCGCGGCCGGGTGGCACATCTGCTTCGACGTTCTGGACCATTTGCTTAGCGGAAATCCCCTTGGGCGCATCGTTGCCGGCGACGCGCTGAAGTTCGGCGGCTGGCAGCGATTGCACGCCGAGTACGCCAAGCAGTTCGAGCAGGCTTTTTGATTCGAAGGTTGAAGATCGGGTCCTCAAAAACCTCGATTTTCGGTCCCGGGTAGAAGAGCGGGGTCCCCGCGAAGCCCCGATTTTGGCTTCATGGGGTGGAAGAGCGGCCCTTTAGGGCCGCGAAAGCCGGCAATAAAATGAAAGGGGCTTTAGCCCCGGTGCTTGCTGGCGACGCACGCGGCAAAATTCTCAACGAAAAGGAATTCTATGATCACCCAACGTGCCATCTTTCGCTTGATCCACCTCATCCTTGCTATTCCCATCATCGGTTACATCTACAGCCCGTTTGACAAAATCCCACAGTACGCCCCGGCTACGCGGTTCGTCTTCGTTCCTTTACTTGTGCTCTCGGGCTTGTGGATGTGGAAAGGGCATCTCGTCCGCCGGCTGATTTCGAAAAAATCGGCGGCGTAAACGTCATGCCAAACCGAACACTTTCAAAAAAGCAAGCGGAAGAAATACTCAAAATCGTGAAAGCCCGTTTTGAGAAAAACATGGACCGCCACAAAGAGCTTGCATGGGAGGGAGTAGAGGCAAAGCTCAAAGCCAATGTTGAAAAACTCTGGTCACTGAATGAAATGGAAAGAACCGGCGGTGAGCCGGATGTGGTTAGTCATGACAAAAAGACGGGCGAATACATTTTTTATGATTGCGCAGCGGAGAGTCCCAAAGGCCGCAGAAGTCTTTGCTACGACCGCGAAGCCCTGGACTCGCGGAAAGAAAACAAACCAGCAAACAACGCTGTCGATATGACAGCCGCCATGGGCATTGAGCTCCTGACAGAAGAGCAATATCGAGAGCTGCAGAAGCTTGTAACTTTCGATACCAAAACGTCGAGCTGGGTGAAAACCCCCTCCCACATCAGAAAACTCGGCGGCGCCGTCTTTTGTGATCGCCGCTACGACACTGTTTTCCTCTATCACAACGGCGCCGAATCCTACTACGCCGCCAGAGGATTCCGCGGCTCGCTCAGGGTTTGATCCGGACTGCTGCGATAGAACAAGGTTCAGTGCACCACCTCAGCCGGCCTATTGCGATACTGTTTCCTACTTGTCATCTCGACCGACGACGAAGGAGCTTTGGGACCGAGGAGGAGTGGCGAGATCCCGAGGATGTCTCCTCTGCCAGACAGATTCAGGGAATTCTCCCCATCTCTCTCCCGGAACCACATTACGCCGACGGCCCAACCCGCGTTCTTTCGAAAGTGCTTTTCAACAGTCGCTCGGAGTTGTCTAGCTGGGACGGCGCGCTCCTTTGTCATCGCTGCCATGACACGGCTTTCCTGTATCAGAACGTTGCCGAATCTTGCTACGACGCCAGGGGTTTCGCGCGGGGCTCAGGGCATGATGCAACGCGGGGATTTTCAGAGGCACGGAACTGCCGCACACCAGCATAAATGTGAAAGGCACCAGGATTGACCAACCATCTCCACCGCGTCCAAGCAGTGACAGTCTTCCACGATGCAGTCGCGAAGCCGGGGCCCCAAGCAGCGCAGCTCTCGCGCTGATTAGGCGTGGCTTAGCGGCGCGACGTTAATCTGGGCAGTCGCCCGCAGGCTGGGCTGGGCGGCGGCAGCGGAGTGCTCTGGGGTGTCTGTTAGTTCTTCGCAACGCTGATCAATGCCGCGCTGGCGAGTGCCTGGCCGTGCAAGATGCCAAACCGAGACAAGTAGCGGCGCACGACTTCAGTCGGGCTAGAGCGATCCTGTTGCCTTCCTGTCCGCTCGACCGAGGACGACTTGCCGGTGTTCCCATCGCTTTCCTTTTCGAAGTCTTTCCAAGGCACGGAGGTATTCATCTCTGTAGCGCTGAAACGACATGGCTTATAGCAATGCCCCGGCGTACACTAACTAAGCGGTGAAAATCCTCCGCCAAATCGCGAGCTCGCTGTTGCTGGTGCTTTTACTTGGGTATCCGGCAATGGCGTGTCTGGTCCTCGGTGCGGAGATGACTCAGGCAGAGCGCAACTGCTGCAAGCAGATGGCGCAGCGATGCGGCTCCATGAAGATGCCCGCTTCTCATTCCTGCTGCGACAGTACAGTCAGCATCCCCCATTCAATGCTGCAGGCGTCGTTTGTACAAGTCACAGTTCCGGCTGTGAGTGGCGCAGTTGCCAGCAGCGTACCGCGGCCTCATATAGCGACGCCAGAATTTTCTTTGTTCGAGTTGCACCCTCCGCCTGAAAGTCCTCCAGGCGCATTATCCATTCTGAGAATTTAGTCCGGCTTCCATTGCTTCCGGCGCACGCGTTCGTGTGCCTACTCTCACGTGTTTATTGTCGGAGGAACAATGAAAGCCTTTGTGTGTCTACTGCTATGTTTTTGGACCGCCCGTGCTGTTGCGGCGGATGATCCTTACGAAGCTACGCTCGCCCTGTTGCCGCAACAACATTCCCATGCTCGATCTAATGCGACGCCAATCACTTTGGAGCAAGCAGAAAAGATTGCGTTGCAGGCCAATCCTGAAATCCGGGTGTCGTCACGGAAGATAGCAGTAGCTGAAGCGCACGTCTCCGGCGCAGGCGCTCTCGACGATCCTTCTCTGATGTATCGGGGATGGCAGGTGCCTCTGGCGAAACCCTGGGACTACAACTCCGCGATGAACATGTTCATGGTCGGCCAGGCCTTTCCCGGACCGGGAAAGAGGGCGTTGCGTTCGCGAGTGGCGAGTGACGCAATCGGCATCGCCAAGGCAGACCTCGAAGCGCGAAAACGAGAGATATCAGCTGAGGTACGCAAGTCTTTTTATGACCTGCTGCGCGCGGGTGACGAGTTGCGTGTGCACGACCAGCAAGTTGCCATCGCACGGCAGGCGTTTGAGGCGGCCCGGATCAAGTATTCAGTCGGCAAAGTGCCGCAGGCGGACGTGCTCAAGGCGCAGATCGGGCTCACTAAGCTGATCGAGCACCTGATCATGCTCGAGCAGGATGCCGACCTGAGCCGCGCAAGCCTGAATACCCTAATGGGTCGCAGTCCCGACGCGGAACTCGAAGTCGCCGACCAACATGCTGCGCCCGCTCAGATTCCGTCCTTCGCGGAGCTTCAGCAACTTGCGCTTGAGAGCCGTCCTGAACTGATTGCTGCCAGAGTGGCGATCAAGCAGGCACAGGACGAGGTCGAGCTCGCACGCAAGCAATACACGCCCGATTTTTCGGCAAACGCCGGCTACATGCTCATGCCGAGCGGGTCGCAATTCCGTAACAACTACATGATTGAAGGCTCAATGACGCTTCCCTGGTTGAACCGGCGCAAGCACAACTCCGAAATCAACGAAGCACAGTCGGTTGTCGCGGAACGGCAGGCTGAATCGGATGCCATGCGCCTGGCCGTCTTTCACCAGATTCAGGAGGCGCTGGTCCGCGTAAATTCCGCAAAGCGCCTGGTTGACCTTTATCAAAATTCGCTCCGGCCGCAATCAGAAGCAACTCTGCGTTCCACGGTCATTGCCTACGAAAACGATCGCACTGACATTCTTAACCTGCTCGACAGCCAGAACACCACACTGGATGTCGACTATGCGTACTTCCGCGCGCTCGCCGATTTTGAGCAGCGAATGGCCGAGTTGGAATTGGCAGTGGGGGCCCCGCCGCGATCAGGGCCAGCGGCGGCCGCCTCAGCGGGGGTGACGCGATGAACTACCGCAACGCTTTCTTCGCAACCGTTGTTATTGCGATTGTGCTCGCGGCGGCGCTCGTTTATTTCCTGCGACAGCCGCAGGGAATGTCTTCACAGATGGCGTCAGCACCTGCCGAACCAGCCGACGTCTCGTCTGGCACTGGAAGCGCACCGCAGCAATCCGACAGTGCCGCTCCGAATCTCTCCCCCATCCAGCTCTCTCCGCACCGGCTCCAGAGCATCGGCGTGAAGTTCGCTCTGGTGAAGCGGCAGCCCGTGGACGACGACATCCGCGTCACCGGCAACGTTGATGTGGATGAAGAACGTATCGCATATGTTCAGACGCGCTTTCCCGGCTGGATTCAAAAGGTATTTGCGGATGCTACGTACCAGTATGTACGCAAGGGTCAGCCCTTATTCACCATCTACAGCCAGGATCTGGTGGGCACCGAGCAAGAGTTCCTGCTTGCCCTGAAGAACCGTCAGGCTCTGGCCGGCGCTCAAACTGGCACGGCTTTGAACGAAGCGGACTGGCTGCTCGAGGCCGCACGACAGCGCCTCCGGCAATGGGAGGTCTCTGACAGCGAAATCGAACGATTGCAGAGAACCAGCGAGATTCAGCGTGAGATCACCATTCAATCTCCGGTTTCCGGTTACATTACTGAGCGCAACGCTCTGCCCAATCAATTTGTTCAGCCGGAATCGAGGCTCTACACAATTGCTGATCTCTCTCAGGTTTGGGTTTACGCGCAGGTGTTTCAAACTGATATTGGGCGGGTGAAAGCAGGCGACCCGGCGCGAGTCACGGTGGATTCCTATCCTGGCCGGAGCTTCCGTGGTCGCGTACAGCAGATTTTGCCCCAGGTTGATGCGGCAACGCGCACCGTGCGCGTACGGCTGGTGTTTGACAATCCCGGATTGCTCCTCAAGCCGGGCATGTACGTCAATGTTGATCTGG
Source organism: Candidatus Acidiferrales bacterium (assembly GCA_035553195.1). Lineage (GTDB taxonomy): Bacteria > Acidobacteriota > Terriglobia > Terriglobales > Acidobacteriaceae > Angelobacter. Next base: position 3,778 of record DATNDP010000025.1, on the reverse strand, counting down.
GCGTGCCGCTCGGGACGCAACTGGTTGTCCCATCCTCTGGTGTATTGCAGTCCGGAACGCGGCAAATTGCATTTGTGGACCACGGCAACGGCTATCTTGAGCCACGCGAGATACAAACCGGTCTTCACGTGGGTGACGACTTTGTTGTGCTGAAGGGACTCAAAGCCGGCGAGCGGGTCGTCTCCTCTGCCAATTTTTTGATCGACTCCGAAGCGCAACTGCAAGCTGCTCTCGGACAGTTTGCTCCGCCTCCGCCTGGCGCAGGTGGCGCTGGGGGCACCGCTGCTGTGTCCATTCCTCAGCAAACAGCGAAGCTTGATTTCACTACAGAACCATCACCACCGCACAAGGGAGCGAACACGTTCCGGGTAAAGCTCACGGATGCTTCAGGCAAACCGATTTCAAGCGCACAGGTGACGGTCACGTTCTACATGCCGGCAATGCCCGCCATGGGAATGGCGGCAATGAAAACAACCGCCGCCCTGACCGACAAAAGCAACGGCTTGTATGAGGGTTCAGGCGAGTTGGGCAGCGGCGGCACCTGGCAGGTGACAATCACGGTGCAGAAAAACGGGCAGACGCTCGCGAGCAAGCAGATGAACGTGAACGCCACGGGAGGCATGTAGACATGATCTCTCGCGTGATTGAATGGTGCGCCCACAATCGATTTCTTGTTTTCACCGGCACTGTCCTCCTGGTGGTCGCTGGCATCTGGTCTCTCCAGCATGTTCCGCTTGATGCACTGCCCGACATCTCCGACGTGCAGGTTGTGATCCACACCGAATGGGCCAGCGAACCGCCCAACATCATCGAGGATCAGGTGACGTATCCTCTTGTCACCACTTTCCTGGCTGCACCGCGTGTGAAAGCTGTCCGCGCGCAGACTATGTTTGGCGATTCCTATGTCTTCGTCATCTTCGAGGACGGGACTGATCTCTATTGGGCACGTTCCCGCGTGACGGAATACCTGCAACAACTTACCGGACGCCTGCCCGCCAATGTTCATCCTGTGATTGGCCCGGACGCGACCGGCGCTGGTTGGGTTTACGAATACGTTCTGGTGGACCACTCCCACCAGCACAGCCTTGCTGATCTGCGCTCCCTTCAGGACTGGTACTTGCGCTATCAGCTTGCAACTGTTCCGGGTGTCGCCGAGGTGGCGACCATCGGCGGCTTTGTGCGCCAGTACCAGGTCAAGCTCGATCCCAATAAGCTGCTGGCGTATGGGGTTCCGCTCTCCACTGTCATTGATCGCGTGCAGCAAAACACGAACGAAGTGGGCGGCAATGTGCTGGAGATGAACGGGGCCGAATACATGATTCGCGGTCTTGGCTATCTGCGCTCGCTGGACGATCTGGCCAATGTCTCAGTCAATGCAAAGAACGGCACACCCGTTCGGATTGCCGATCTCGGAACTGTTTCATTCGGCCCCGATGTTCGACGCGGAGCGGCGGAGTGGAACGGAGAGGGCGAGACCGTTGGCGGCATCGTGGTGATGCGATTTGGTGAAAACGCATTGGACGTAATCAACGGCGTTAAACAGAAGCTGCGCGAAATTCGGCCGTCACTCCCTCCAGGTGTTGAAGTCGTCGCTGGCTATGACCGTTCGGGATTAATTGAGGCTTCCATCAAGACCTTGCAACGCGATCTATTGGAAGAGGCAATCATTGTCAGCCTCGTCACCATCTTCTTCCTTTTCCACTTTCGTTCCGCGTTCATTCCGATCCTCACCGTGCCGGTTGCCGTAATTGCGTCTTTCATTCCCATGTACTACCTGCACGTAAGCTCGAACATCATGTCGCTTGGAGGACTGGCGCTCGCGATTGGCGTGCTGATTGATGCGGGACTGGTGATCGTTGAGAACGGATACCGCCATGTAACCGACGCGCAGGCGGCGCTTCGGGCACGTGATGAAAACGCCAGGCTGCCCGCGAGGGAGCATTATCGTTTACTCATCTCAGCGGCGCAGATGGTTGGGCCGGCGATCTTCTATTCCCTTTTGATCATCGTTGTTTCGTTCATACCCGTGTTCCTTTTGCAGGCGCAGGAAGGGCGTATGTTCCGGCCATTAGCGTGGACCAAAACACTCTCGGTAGCATTCTCGTCTCTTCTGGCCATCACGCTCGTTCCCGCCCTGATGCCGCTCTTTGTCCGTGGCCGCCTACGGCGCGAGTCGGAGAATCCGGCCGCACGCCTGACGCAGCGTCTTTACCTGCCAGTCCTGAATTTTGCTTTGCGTCATCGCAAGCTGACCATCTTCATCAACCTTCTTTTTCTGGCGATCACAATTCCGCTGTTCTGGAGGATGGGCAGTCAATTTATGCCGCCGTTGTTTGAAGGCTCGTCCCTTTATATGCCGAATGCCCTGCCGGGAATCTCTGTTACCCAGGCCAGCCAGTTGCTTCAGGAACAGGACCGGATCATCCGATCTTTTCCGGAGGTGCAAACCGTGTTTGGAACGGTTGGGCGATCCAATAGCGCCACCGATAATGCTCCGCTCGACATGTATGACACCACCATCATGCTCAAGCCCCGGGAACAGTGGCGCGCTGGTATGACTTACGAAAAGTTGATTGCCGAAATGGATTCCAAGCTTCAGTTCCCTGGGTTGGCAAACACCTGGACCATGCCGGTCGAGAACCGGCTTGACATGGAATTAACCGGCATTAAAACTCCCGTTGGCCTGAAGGTACAGGGGCCAGATCTCAACCAGGTGCAGCAGGTGGCGGCGCAGATCCAGCAAATTCTGAGCAGTCTGCCGGAGATGCGCTCCGGTTTTGCGGAGAAAGTTGGCCAGGGATTCTACATAAATATTGATGTAAATCGCGCGGAGGCAGCACGCTACGGACTGACGGTTGCCGGAGTGCAGCGGGTCATCACCTCCGGCATTGGCGGCCAGGATATTGCTGAAAACGTTGAAGGCCGCGAGCGATACCCGATCAACGTGCGTTACGAACGGGATTTCCGCGACAATCTGGACGACCTCGGACGTATGCTCGTTGCTACTCCTGAAGGAGCGCAGGTTCCGCTTGCCCAGGTTGCTCGGGTTTCCTATTCTCGTGGGCCCACTATGATTCGCGACGAGGATGGCGCGCTCACCGCCTACGTTTATCTCGACCTCAACACGCGCAATTACGGCGGCTTTGTCGATAAGGCAGAACACCTGCTTCATCAAAGGCTCCGCTTGCCAACCGGCTATAGCTATCACTGGGCCGGCGAGTACGAGTTCGAGCAACGCGCCAAGGCGCGGTTGAAGATCGTGCTGCCAATTGTGTTCTTCACTATTTTTATCCTTCTATACATGGTCTTCCGCTCGGTTGCAGAAGCGGCAATCCTGATTTTCCCCACAATCTACGCATTGACGGGCGGTCTAATATTGCAATGGTTGCTCGGCTACAACTTCAGCGTGGCCGTGTGGGTGGGCTACATCGCGCTGTTTGGAATTGCGGTGGAGACTGGAGTCGTGATGGTCGTCTACCTTCACGAGGCGCTGCAACGCAGAGTCACGGCTGGTGTGCCCATTACCAGAGATGAAATCCATGCCGCAGCGGTTGAGGGCGCGGTGCATCGTCTCCGGCCCAAACTGATGACCGTCACCGCCGTGATCGCCAGCCTGGCGCCCATCCTCGCCGAAAGCGGCATCGGTTCGGACGTGATGAAGCCCATCGCCGCTCCCATCGTCGGCGGGATGATCACCTCAACTATTCATGTGCTCATCCTGGTTCCGGTCTTTTTCGTGCTCATGAAAGAACGAGCTCTTCGACGACGCACGCTCATC
>DATNDP010000024.1:0-46407 GCA_035553195.1 Candidatus Acidiferrales bacterium | reverse complement strand
ACGCGCATCAAGCCGGGAGTGAACGTTGGCCGCGGGAAGGATGACACCTTGTTCGCCAAGGTGAGCGGCGTGATCAAGTTTGTGGATAAAGGCACGAGCGGCCGTTACGTGAACATTGAGCCGCAGGAGATTGCCAAGGCGTAGCTCGCTGGAAGCATTGTTGCAGAGCCCCAATCAGTTTGTGATTGGGGCATTTGCCTTTTTTGGAGGTAAAAGGGGTGGGAGTAGGCGTCAAAAATTTGTTTGCTGCGTCGCGAAAGAGCTACTCTGTGCGCGACCAGGGCAGTAGAATGCTCGCGGCAACAGCAGCTCACCCTTGCATGAACCCAGATCTTCTTGCCCGCTCGCTTCAGGAGTTCCTTGCCGAATCACAGAGCGGCGTAGTCATTGAAGATGGCGAAGTTGTGTTTGATCTCGCGTCCGCGCAGTATTCAATTTCGGCCGAGCGCGGGCGCTGCCTGCTTCACTTGTGGTCGGAGGAGCGCAACGTGGTTCGCCAGGTGGTAGATGCAGAGTCGAAGAATGGCTTGCTGACTCTCAACGTGCAGCGTTTTGGGCAGGCGCGTCCGCACAAGCTGGAGATCTGTCGGGATCGCGATCGTCGCACGCCTACGGCAAAGAACGCGGCCCGCAGCCGCTACGCGCGCACGCTGGAGCGCGTTTTACGCAGGCACTTTCCGGACTGGAAGCTGGACCGGCTGATTACCAGCATGGACCTGGAACGCAGCTTCTCGCCGGTGTACGCGCGAGGTCTGCTGCGCAAAGGGCGCAGCGCCTTCGCGGTGATGGGAGTGAATCAGCAGGAGACGCAGAGTTCCGTTGATGCGATGCTCACCTTCGGGCTGCTGTGGCTGAATGCTTGTCGCGAACGCGAGGCGGGACGCTCGCTGGTCGAGGGACTGAGGCTTTATGTTCCTGGCCGCAGCGCAACGACTTTGCAGATCCGCATGGCCCATCTGGATCATGAAGCCGCAAAGTTCGAACTGTTTGAGTTCGATGAGCGCGATGAGTCGCTGGTGCAGATTGATTCCGCCGATCACGGCAATATCCAGACGCGCCTGACGCACTGCCCTGACGCTGATCGCGTGCGCTCTCGGTTTGAAGCGGCAGTGCAGCAAGTGACTGCTGCCGTGCCGGAAACGGAAGTAGTGGCGCTCTCGCCGGCAGAGTTGTCGTTTCGCCTGCATGGGCTTGAGTTTGCTCGCGCTCGCGCCGTGAACGTGCCGGGCAGCTTCCAGATTGAAGAGGAGGTCGTCTTCGGAGCAGCGGGTTTCCAGGCGCGGCTCACTGGAGAGAACAAAGATGTCTTCCTTCAGTTCGCGAACGCGCTCGGCGAAGCGCGGCGAGTTGATGGAGACAGGCGTGATCCTCTCTGGCGCATGTATCCGGAGCGGTGGCTCGAGTCTCTGGTGTTCCGCGACGTGGCGGCGATTGATTCGCGGCTGGATTCGGCGCGCGTGTATTCACAGGTGCCGGCGTTCTCCGCATCCGATCGCGCGATGATTGACATTCTTACTTGCACGCGAGATGCGCGCCTGGCGGTGGTCGAACTCAAAGCAGACGAAGATATTCACCTTCCTCTGCAGGGGTTGGACTACTGGGCGCGCGTGTGTTGGCATCACGAACGCGGCGAATTTCAGCAGTTCGGCTACTTCCCTGGTGTGCAGCTCTCGACGCAGAAGCCGCTTCTGTTGCTGGTTGCGCCGTCTTTACGAGTGCATCCGGCGGTGGATGCTGTTCTGCGCTATTTTTCTCCTGAAATCGAGTGGAGCCTGATCGGAGTGGATGAACGGTGGAGGGATGGCGTTCGTGTGATCTATCGAAAGAGAGCATATGTAATTGGAAACCCATAATATCCGGCTTGCAAGCGCCTACTTAAGATCTACAAGCTTTACAGATCAATCGTTCCTTTTTGGAACTGCGAGAGTATCAAAATGGAACTTCAAGGATAGTTATTTTAGTTGACGCAGCGGTCTGATGGCGTTTACACCACTGGCCGATATTAGGTCGCGTAGTTTCGCAATAGCCAGATCGAAGATGAGCAGCCTTTTAACTAGATACTTGCATCATTCATCATGGCTTATGTCGAAGTCGCCAGGGGCAAAGCAAAGCTCCTGGCTCCGGGGCAAACACCAGAACTCAGGGGGTTATGATGATGTTGACGAAACGTGCAGTGCACCCGCAAGCTGTTTCAGCCTCAGAGCCGGCCGATCTGGCCGCGCCTAAGCTGAATGGTGCCCGCCGTCACCAGGTGCATTTTTGGTTAACGCTCAACGACTATCAGTTCCTCCAGAGTCTTGCCAGACAAGAAGAAGAGCCGATGTCACGAATTATCCGTCGGCTTATTCGCACCCTGCGCCAACAAGCGGATGGGCGACTGTTCATCGCGGCTGCAGCCAAGCCAGCTCTGACATCGTCTTCGGATCCCAGCAGGAAATCGGCCTAACACACAACAATTCCGCCCGACTGTGACAACCGCCCTCTAGTCCGGAGGAGTGCGATCCCATATGGATTAAAAAAGCGGCGCGGCTCAAAATACTTGGTACACCTCATGTACCCACGTTGTACCGAATCCTTGCATTACCTTGCTCTCCTCAGTACAACAAATGTCATCATCCCCGATAGGGATAGCGATTGAGAGTCTGGAATGCGTTTCGAGAAGGAAATGAGGTAGCTTCAAATGGAAACGTCGTGTTGCACCACCGCTGCTGCCACCCCCCAAAAGCTGGTTCAGATCACCGGCCCCACATGTTACAAACCATCCCGCTTCAATGCCCACACCATTGCAGATGACGGTAGCCTGATCTTGTACAACAGCTTCACAGGTAACACATGCACGATTCCAGCAGCAGGAATCCCGGAAGCGAACCGTTATCTGACCCAGGCCGGAGTACAAGCTCCTCTGGGAAAAATCGGGGAATATCTGTTCAAGAAGGGGTACCTCGTTGAAGAAAGTGTTGACGAAGATGCGCGCTGGGATCTGCGCTACAGCCTTCAGCAGTTTCGGCCGGACATCCTTGAACTCATACTTCTTTCCTCGGAAGAGTGCAATTTTCGCTGCATTTATTGTTCGCAGACTTTCAGCAAGGGCACGATGACGTCCGAAGTGAGGCAGGGCGTACGCAATCTCGTGGCGAAGCGCATCCGGAAATTGCAGGCGCTGCGCATAGCCTGGTTCGGCGGAGAACCACTCTTGGGCTACGACGCGATCGCTGAGCTGGCTCCGTTTTTTCAACAGGCGGCGCGAGACTACGACGTAGCGTTTACTTCAGACATTACCAGCAATGGGTACCTTCTGACTAGGGATCGTTCGCGCGCGCTCCTCGAGTGGGGCGTTAAGGAGTTTCAAATCACCATGGACGGAACGGTGCAGGACCATGACAGCCACCGCCCGTTGAAGGAGGGCGGAAGCACTTTCCAAACGGTGTTCAACAACTTGGTGGCCTTAAAGCAGCATAAGTTCGATTACAACGTGTTCATCCGGGTTAATTTCGATAATACGAACGTACACAAGCTCACGCCGCTGGTGGAGATGATCCGTCAGCACTTCGGCGGCGATTCGCGGTTCCAGGTACGCTTTCATCCTGTGGGCAAGTGGGGCGGACCGCATGACGACGAATTGGACGTCTGCGGGACCCGCGACACCGTACAACACTTGATTCGCTTACGGGAGCAGGCGCGGAGTGCCGGTGTAAGTTCTGAGAAGGTTTCCCCCTACCTGCAACCCATGGGGAAGAACGTGTGCTTTGCCGCACGGCCTTATAGCTTTGTGGTGGGCGCCGACGGCAAACTGATGAAATGCACGGAGGTCCTGGATACTCATCCTTCCAATATTGTTGGCCAACTCGATCCCGATGGCGACCTTAACCTCGACGCGGACGCCTTCGCAAAGTGGGTAAAGCCTTACTACAAAGAAGATCACATGTGCAGCAAGTGCTTTTTCGTGCCTGTGTGCCAGGGTGTGATTTGTGTGCTGCCACGATTCTATGGTGAAGACTCCCGCTCCTGCCCCACTGAAAAGCTTGAGATCCGCAATTCCCTCCTGGAAGTGTGGCGTGAGAAGACGGCGACCGGTGAGGGCCATCACGTGCAGCTTGGAAGCGCCGCTCATATTGAGCGCCAGGGCTCCACGGGGTGAACTGTCCTTCTGTGCGCAACTGCACAAGACTACAACAATGAAAGGAGAACGCCATGAAAGACAATCTCGAACTGGACATCGTCGAACTGGAAGACAGGTTTGACATGTCGGCTGACCTGTGGAGTGTTGCCATCAGCGCAGACTGCGGTAACAGCTGCGGCAACAGCTGCTGCAAACCTGCATAGCGTGATCTTCCAACAGAAAGGAGGGGCGGCCCTGCTGAAACAGCCCCTTCTTTCTATCCAATGACTCCATGAGCCAAGCGTATCGAATCAGAAACGAAGTTGAGGTTCTGGCCCCTGATTCATGCATGCCCGACCAGCCCGTTCTGGTGCAATGCCGCGGAAAGTATTTTCATCTGCGAGGGGACGCCAAGCAAATCATTCTGCTGCTGCAGAAAAGCCCGGCGACCTTGCCAATCATAGAAACAGCTTTGCGCATCGGCCAATCGCGCCCGGAGGACACACGACGCATTCCACTTGTGCTCGAAAGAATGTCTTCTTTGGGCCTGCTTGATCCGCAACCCGGCTTGGGTGAATCGGCTCCAAAGCCGGCCAAAAGCCGGGAGACGCAGCTCATGCTAACTCTGCCCTTGCTCCGTCCCCACCACCTGACCTGGTTGACGCGTCCGCTCTCTCGCATTGTTGCTCCAGGTCTGCTTGCGGCGCTTCTTCCTCTGCTCTTGCTGCTCCACATCTGGGCATGGATTACGATCCTGCATCCGGTCGTGGGCTCTCTTGGCGCTCTCAGCGCAACCGTACACAAACTGAGTCCGATGTGGTTCTGGCTGCTGGCACTCGGAAATTATGGGGGGCTCTTTCTGCATGAGCTGGGACACGCCTCGGCCTGTATCCGTTGCGGCGCAAAACACGGACCCATTGGACTCTGTCTTTATTGGATTCTGCCGGGTTTCTATACTGAGGTGAATGAAGCGTGGCGATTACCCAGCCACAAGCGTCTTGTGGTGGATTGTGGCGGGATTTTTTTCAGTTTGATCTGCGCCTCTGCTGCGCTCCTCCTGTATCTGCTCACCTCGAACACCGTTTTTGCGCTGCTCTGCGCGATTTATGACGTAACGGTTTTAATCAACCTTGTTCCGTTCATTCGGATGGATGGCTACTGGATGATAAGCGACGGATTGGGCATCCCAAATATGATGAGAGCGAACCGAGAGCTCTCGCAGTGGCTATTACTTAGGGTCGTGGGCATACCTGCCGCCAAGCCAAGGATTCTAGCGATCAGCGTCTGGCGGAAGCGAACCTATTTTCTTTACTACTTCGCCTTCCTACTCTTTACACTGAACTTTATCTGGCAAACCTGTTCCTGGTATCTGCCTCAGTTTGAGCACATTTCTGCAGCTGCGCTCGCTGCGCTGCGGGCCTCGGTGCACGACCACGCTTTGCTGGCGGGGGCCAAAAATGTTTTTAAGCTCTTCCTGGCTGCTCTTCCTGCCGTGGGACTGTTTCTCTATTTTGGCCGTGCCATTAAACGCTCTGTGGGTTGGGCCATCAACGTCCTCGCTGAACAGAGATCATGATCCAGAAAAACAAACCCGGGAATGAGAATGCATCGCAGCCACCGCGCCTCAGCGTCGTAGTTGTGCGAGCTGGAGCTCTTATTTGTGTGATCCTGGTGTTGATTATGTGGCTGAGTTACAGGCACCAGATGCAGAACAGAGGTAACCGCGGGTTGAGTTCTGACGATGCGAACGTTCCAGCCTATAGCAGGACGGCGCCAACAGGACCTTTGCCGGCCACCATTCCGGCAGGACAGTTTGATGATCCCGACGCCCGCCAGGCTTATGCTGCTGCAGCGAAGGTCAAAACGGTTCTAGCTCAACTACCCTGCTACTGCTATTGCGATCGCACTAACCGACATAAAAACCTGCTGGATTGCTTCAGAAGTTACCATGCCGCTGGTTGTCTCGTCTGTCAACGGGAAGCCAAATACGCTTATCAGCAATTCCGGAATGGGAAAACGATTGCGGAAATCCGGCAAGCGATCATTCATGGGGACTGGAAAGCCCTATCCAAATAGTCGTTGTGATCAGCGCCCAAGAGTGCTCGTAGTCACTGAACGCGAGCACGGCCAACTGCAGCAGCAAGGGATTCCGCAGACTGCCGAGGTAGATTGTGCCCTTTCTTCACCCAAAGCATTGTGATCAATGCCGTCTAAAACAAGCCCTTTGAAACTCTCTCAAAACAGGCCCTTCTGCGGCGCATCTGTAACCGGCTGCTGGATTGCGGTCAACCCGCGAGGGTTACGTTACTTCTAACCCAGAAAGCGCCATTGTCAACATCATCCGCCTGCAGCAGCATTGCCACGGCGCGGCGGATTTGAGGAGAGTGATACATGAGAAAAGAATTCTTGTTAGCGTCGATTTTGGCGCTGGGTATGGGCATTGCCCAGGCTCAGAGGCCCGAGCCCATGCAGGGCGGCACACAGCCCGCCAGGCCAGATGCAGCGCAGGCGCAATCCCCGGCTCCGAGCGGCGCAATGAACGGCAGCACCGGTGCAGTGAGTGCGCAGAACAACGCGGCTCCGCAATCGTTCACCGGATGCCTCACTCGCGCTTCCAACGGCTGGTCGCTGGCCACAGACCAGGGCAAGAACATGAACGTGAGCGGAGCAGACAATCAGCTCTCGCAATATAGCAACCAGCAGGTAAATATTCAGGGCGTCCAGGCAGAGGACGGCAGCATCGTGGTAGCCAACATCAACAAGGTCTCCGATTCGTGCAGCAACGGCGGACAGGCTGCTGCGTCAACCAGCAGCGAAAATCAGCCTTCCAGCACAACCGAGAGCACGACGCAAAGCAGCACGACGCAAAGCAGCACGATGTCGCAAACACCATCAGCTACTGACCAGTCTTCTGCTGGAGCGGCGACTGGTGAGAGCAACAATGCAGCCGGCAGCCAGAGCGCAGCTCCTCCGGCCAGTCAGAGCGTGCCACCTGCTGCGGGAACCGCTGCAGCCGAGCAGAACCAAAACCAGAGCAGCACCGGTACCACCAATCCGCCTCCAGGAACTCCGGCAGTGACGAGCCAGACACCGCCGAACAATGTCGGCTCCGGCTCCACGGCAGGTCAGGCGGCAGCATCACCTAACAGCACCGCGGCCGGAACTCAGAGCAGCACGACGCAGACTCCATCGGGCCAGAGCAGCACGCAGACTCCTCCGTCGACCGCGGACCAGAGTCAGAGCAGCAACATGGCCGAATCGTCCAGCAGCACGGCGAGTTCTGCTGCAACTAATCCCGACCAGAACGCTGCCAGCAGCGCCAATCCAGCACCTGCTGAACAAACGAACCCGAGCGCGACCACTTCAAACAACGATCAGAACGCCGGCGTAGGCCAGTCCGGCGCGACCAGCAACCAGAACGCCGGCCAAGGCACGGCTGCAACCAGTGACCAGAACGCCGCTACCAACAGCACCACGGACCAGAATGGTGTACGCCACATCACTGACATGCCGGAGAACGGCCAGAAGGCTGGAAATCTGCCGCAGACGGCCTCACCACTTCCGTTGCTCGCGTTGTTGGGAGCGGGATCTTTCGGCGCCGGCCTGCTGACGCGCCGCAAGAAGTAACACCTGCCGAGTTACTTTAAACACAAATGCCCGAAGCAAAATCGCTTCGGGCATTTGTTTCGGGTTTATGCCGTAACCTTGGTGGCTGCCTTCCCTGCTTCGACGCCTTTGTGCATCGCGGCAACCATTGTGGCTTCCTGTTGCAGCAGCCATTCAGATGCAACTGCGCTTTCGCCTTCAAGCTTGATCAGCCCTTGTCCCGCGAGCTGTTTGGCGAGGTCCAGCATCTTTTCTTTCGAAAGGTTTACGTACTGGCAGTCATAAGGGTCTGCCACGCCGACAGGAGTGTTATTTCCAAGCCAGAACACGCGCCGCTTGATCAATTCGCGCACATCGTCATCCGATTGGGTGGGAAACTGAATCTTTTTTGTGATGAAGCTGTAAAAGCGGCTGGTTACGTGTACTGGTTGCAGCTTACCCGACTTAAGAAACGCGAGCTGGCCGTTGTCGATGGTCTTGCGGATAGAATTCACCACCAGCCCTTCCGCGTGTTCTTCCGCCACAGAGCCCAGCGCATCTTTCATGGTCTGCGTCATGCCGACAGCCACTTCAGCATGCAAGCCTTCCTCGCTGCCCAGAAGGTCGACGCGCCCGTGCAGCACCAGCCAGTCAGATCCTGAAGTGGAGGGATGAAAAGGCCATTTCAACTCACTGACGATCATAGGAACGCCAGACAACGTAACGAACTGAAGTGTGCGGTTCGGCATAGACGGAAACTCGACGGATTGAGCTTGAAGAAAGATTTTAATACGAGGACGATCGTTTTGGAGCCGGCGCAGCTTAGGCAGTAGAGCGCAACGGAGGCGCAGCACCGGCGTCTCCATTGCGAAGGAGAATTGCTTACATCAGAAGTTGCTTCGCCTGAGTCGTGATGGGATGCTGCATCTCCTGTAACTCGTTCTTCACTTGATTGAGCCCGTATACGAGCCGCTCAAATTCCTGCGACATGCGCCGGAACAGCGGAGCCACCTTGGCATACTCAAAGTGCTCAAACTTTGAGACGATGTAGTAGCTCTCCTTGCCCGCTTTCACAAAATCGAGCAAGCCTTCCAGGCGGTAACGTCGCAGCCGGTGGTGATTGATGCTCTCAGGAAACATTCCGGAGAAAAACAGCGAGTAATCGCCGATATGCTTGCGCACCTGGCGCTCGCGATCAAACGACGGCGCCGGACCATAGATGGGATCAGATTCCAGCAGCATCTCGCCGACGTCCGCAAGCGGCTGTCCATCAGCATTTCTTACCTTGTAAAGATTTTCCACTTCGCAGAATTCGGTGAGCAAAGTGGCTACGTAGGCATGAACTTCAGGCTGGCGAATGCCGATCTCTTCGTAATTCCGCTCCACTACGTGATTGAAAAACTGCTGCAGCAAACTCGATTCAGGAACCATAATGTCACCCTATGCCCATTGCTGAATCGCCGCTCGTTCCGGGTCTTCATGCGTCGTCACCGCCCGGTGCAAGCTCAGCAAAATGGGAACTGTTACTTAGTTTGAACGTAGTATGGGAAGGCTGGTTTTCTGTTTCAAGTACTTTTCTGGACATTACTGCATTTTGGCAGCAGCAAGGGAGGAGTGCTAAATGTCGACCAGGGGCGCGACTGGAGCAAGGAGAACGAGGCGGAACTGGGCCGCAGAGCGCCGATCTTATTGAGCCCGGTTAAGCCGGGGCTGTAGACTAACGCGGAATGAATCCCGACAATAATGCTGACAAGATCCCGCGCGTTATAGCGTCTTTGGAAATTGTTTTCGGGCTCCTCGTGCCTCTTTTTGCACTCGGTCCGTTTCTGGCGCTCGGGCTCCTTTTCGGCATTCTGACGATAAGCAAAGCGCCGATTACATTCGCCGTATCAGCCTGTGGTGCCTACGGCCTGATCGGAGTCGCGATCCTGCTTTCTTCCGAGAACAAAATTTCCCGCCAGCGCGCTGAAGTCGCGTCTGCGGGTGTTGTTGCGGGAACGCTCGTCGCGCTCTACTTTTTTATCGGCGTAGCTCAACAAGAGGGGTGGCATTTGGATAAACAAACGGTGTTTCTGTCGGCTGTAGTTACAGGACCGGCCCTTGTGGGCCTTCGCAGAGTAATACTGCTATGGAAAAATCCGCCATTTTGATGTGTCGCCGTCTTGTGGAGATCAGGCCAGACAAGTGGACTTCAATGCCATCGTACGAAAAGCTAAATGGCTTAATCAGAGTTCAGCGCATAACCATCTTCTGTCAACTGCGTAAGTGGCTGTCGCTAGCCGCCAAGCTGTTTCTTCACAATCTCGCTTACGGTCTTGCCTTCCACGCGCGCGCCGGTGGCTTGCAGTTTGGCCATGGAATTTTTCATTACTGTGCCCACGTCCTTCATCGTGGGCGAGCCCATCTCCGCGATGGTGGCCTTGACCACCGCAGTGATTTCTTCTTCGCCCATGGCTTTGGGCAGGTAGGCTTCAATCAGCTTGATCTCGGCGGCTTCTTTGTCCGCCAATTCCTGGCGTCCGCCTTTGGTGAACTGCTCAATGGAATCCTTGCGCTGCTTGATGAGTGTGGCCAGCACCTGCTGCGCCTCTTTATCGTCCAGAGGCGCCCGCTTGTCGATTTCTTTATTTTTGAGCGCGCTTTTCACCATACGCAGGGTTGAGAGCCGCAGCTCATCGCGGCTGCGCATTGCCTCCACCATGTCTTTCTGCACCTGTTCGCTGATTGCCATGTCTCCGCCTTAGTAGAACGAAAATTATAAGCGGGCAGATACCCCAGAGCACATTGATTCCACAGGGAGTGGGCAAGTATCATCGGAGCCAAGCCTTCTCTGGAGTCCGCATGTCGCCTCAGGCTGTCCTTTTCAACATTGCCATCATCGTGGCGATTGTGGGAATCCTCGTCTATTGGGTGCGGCGCTTCGCCGTCTTCCGCGGCTACAAAGACATCCAAACTGATGTGCTCCGTGTGGCCGATCTGCTCAAGAGCCAACCTGTGCGCGAGCGCAAAGATGTGGTGGTTGCCGGTTATCTGGGATGGCTTCCCACCATTATTCGCTTTTCCAAGCGACTGGATACTCCCGGACTGCACATGAAGATGCGGGTGCCGGCCAGCTTCAATCTCACGGTGATGCCAAAGAGCGTCGGACTCCCCGGTGAAGGCCGTGTGCTGATGCGAACGGGCAGCTCGCTGTTAGACAGGAAATTTCTCACGCGCAGCGACGACCCCGTGGATGTTCGGATGATGCTCGGGACAGCGGCGGCCGTCGAGGCTCTGGAGCAACTCTGCTGCTCCAGCCAGACCGGAGTTTCCATCCGCGATCAGACGATTGAACTCAGCGAAATGACGATCCCCTCTTTCACAGGGAACCACGTCCTGGATCATCTGCATGCCATGAATGTTCTGGCATCGCGGATCCGGGAAATGCCGGGCGCAAGCACCATCCGGCTGCAGCGGCTTCCGCCAACCGGCAGCGGATGGACCATCCGCATCGCTCTGGCAGCCGGCCTTGTGTGTCTGTTGGCGCTGCTGTTCGTGCAGCCCTATCCCCACCCGAGCGCCAGTGTCGCCGCCAATCCAACTCCGGATTGGAGCGGTGTTATGCCCGCCGATGCCGAGCGCCTGCAGCAACTCAATGGCTGGCACGTGGTCAAACCTGAGGAATACTCGCCCGCAGCAGCAGGCTTTCTCAAAAACGAAGGATTGCCGCTCTCTGCGCATGTGACTGCGGATTTCATGGGGCGCGGCGCAGCCCTCGATTCGGCCTATCTGCTGGTGAATAATGAAGGACAGCGGCGCGTGAGCATGCTGGCTGGTGGAATGGTGGCTTACGACGCAATTTTTCCGCGCATTGATGCGCTGGCGCGTATTCCCAAGGCCAGCATGGGGAAGATAAAATGGAAGACAGCCCCGCAGTTCGCTGCCGATGGCGACGCTTTACTGGTTATTGAGAATGCAAATGATCCAACCGCGAGCCTGGTGCTGTTGAGACACGGCACAGAGACATATTCGGCTCGTCCTTCAGATTTCAGCCAGATTGATCTGGCTCTCCAATAACAACCAACTTCAGCCGCAGGAAGAGACAAATGATTCGTAAAGGACGCCTTTTTACTCCCGGTCCAACCCAGCTTTTACCCACAGCCCAACTCGCCATGGCGGCTGCCACCATGCACCATCGCACGGCGGAATTTCGCGCGCTCTACAGCAAAGTTCTGGCCGACCTGAAGACTTTTGTCGGCACAAAGAATGACGTCATCATGTTTACCGCCTCCGGCACCGGTGCAATGGAAGCCGCCGTCGCCAACCTCACTTCGCCCGGCGATAAAGTGTTGGTAGTCACCGCCGGAAAGTTCGGTGAGCGTTGGGAGGGTCTGGCCAAAGCTTACGGATGCGATATCGATAGCTTGCGTGCTCCGTATGGGCACACCGTGACGCCACAGCAGGTGCGCGAGAAGCTCAAGCCCGTGCACAAGGTGCTGTACATGCAAGGTACGGAGAGTTCTACCGGCGTGCGCCATGATGTGGAAGGTATCGCTCGCGTTCTGCGCGGGTCTGACACGCTGCTGGTGGTGGACGGGATCACCGGCCTAGGCACCACGCACTTTGACGTGGATGGCTGGGGCGTTGATGTGATCATTGGCGGCTCGCAGAAGTCTGTGATGATCCCTCCCGGACTTGCTTATTGCGCGGTAAGTGATCGTGCATGGCAGCGGATGGAGACGAGCAAAAATCCGCGTTATTACTTCGACCTGCGCAAAGAGAGGAAGAACGGCGCCAAGGGCGAATCGTCCTATACACCGTCGACCGCGCTGGTCGCCGCTTTAGCCGCGGCAATGGATTACGTTCGCGAGCAGGGTAATGGCGATCTGGCTGCCGGACGCGAGTTGCTCATCAACAACGCCGAAACCGCCGCGGCCATGACCCGCGCGGCCGCGAAGGTTCTGGGACTAAAGCTGTTTTCCGTGGATTCCCCGGGTGCGGCACTAACGGCCATCGCCTCGCCCGCGGGAGTTGACTCCAGTGACATTGTGAAATCGTTCCGCAACCACTTTGGCGCGGTGATCGCCAATGGTCAGGGTGAGATGAAAGGGCAGCTCTTTCGAATTGCCCATCTTGGCTACTACGACTACCTGGACACCATTGCCGCCATCGGTGCGCTCGAGCAGGTCCTGGCAGAAATCGGACAGCCGGTGGAACTCGGGTCGGGTCTGCGGGCCGCGCAGGAAGTCTATGCCGAGAGCGCACAGACAGTGGCAGTAGCACGGTAAAACTTTGGTTCACCGTGGAGACGCGGAAAGGTATAGAACCATGAAGATCGTTGTTGCCGAAAAAGTCGCCAGTAATGCTGTCCAGATCCTCAAAGACGAGCCCGGCTGGAACGTAGTCACTGCAGACCAGATCAACGGCAATCTCGCCGGCGCACTGCCGGATGCCGACGCGCTGATCGTCCGTTCCGCCGTCTTCGTCAATGCCGACGTGCTGCGGAACGCGGGGAAACTGAGGGTGATCGGCCGTGCGGGCGTAGGCGTGGACAATATCGATCTGGATGCCGCGACCAAAGCAGGCATCGCGGTGATGAACACCCCCGGCGCAAATGCCGTGGCGGTCGCAGAGCATACGCTCGCTCTCATGCTGGCCCTGGCCCGCCATATTGTGCGAGCGGATACGACTACTCGCGCAGGGAAGTGGGAAAAGAAGTCGCTCCAGGGAACAGAGCTACGCGGAAAGACGCTGGGCATCGTTGGCCTGGGGCGAATCGGCATGGAAGTGGCACGGCGCGCTCGCGCCTTCGAAATGAAACTGATCGCGCATGATCCGTTTGTGGCGGCTGCCGTGGCGCGCGAGTTGGAAATCGAGATGGCCGATCTCGACCAGGTTTATGCTGCAGCCGACTACCTGACCCTGCATCTCGGGCTTACGCCGCAGACCACAGGCATGATTAACGAGCAGGCGCTCAAGAAGATGAAGAAGGGCGTGCGCATCATCAACTGTGCCCGTGGCGAACTGGTGGACCAGGCTGCGCTGGCGAACGCGCTCTCCAGCAAGCACGTGGCTGGAGCTGCGCTTGACGTCTTCACGGAAGAGCCGCCGAAAAATTCTCCTCTCCTCACCATGGAGAACGTCATCGCCACGCCTCACATTGCCGGCTCCACCAACGAAGCGCAGGACGCCGTTGGCATACAGATTGCGAATCAGATACGCGAGTACCTGAAGCGCGGCGTAATCCAGAACGCCGTCAACATGCCGTCTGTTGACGATCAGCAGTACGCGCTGATGAAGCCTTATATTGCGCTGGCAGAGAAGCTGGGCGCGTTTCTGGCCAGCGTGGTTTCAGCCACCGGCTCGATTGAGGAAATTTCCATCCGCTATAGCGGCCGGTTGACGGAATGGAAGACTGAGCTGATCCGCAACGCTGCGATCCAGGGCATTCTGAACCAGCGCATTGCCGAGCGCGCGAACGTGGTCAACGCCGCCGCCATCGCACAGGAGCGCGGAATCCAGGTGCATGAGAGCAAAAAGGACGGGAGCGCCACAGGCGCCGCTGACGCCGTATGCGTCCAGTTAAAAACCTCCGCAGACCAGCGGCTGGTGCGCGGCGCCGTCCTGCGCGGCTCCTGGCTGCGATTGCTCGAAGTCGATGGGATTAGCATTGAGGTGCCTCTGGAAGGTGACCTGATTTACCTGCGCAATCGCGATGTTCCCGGCGTAGTTGGAAAAGTCGGCGCTACCTTGGGCAAGCACAACGTGAACATCGGCAATTTTGCCCTCGGACGCAATCAGGCCGGGGCACAGGCCATCGCGGTGGTGCAGGTGGATTCGCCAGCGCCAGATGCCGTCCTCGAGGAGCTTAGAGCTTTGAAAGAGATTGAGGAAGTCAGGGGAATCAGGCTCTAGATCGGGGATCAGGTGATCGCGCGTGATCGGGTGAGCGAACGATTGCCAGAAATGCCAGGATTGCCAAAGAATCCAAAATCGGGCCTTTGGCTCTTGGCTTTTAGCTCTTGGCCCTTAATTTTTGGGAGCGGCGAGGCTAGCCTAAGTACCTCGACTAAAGGTTGGATTTGGTTCGCGTTGATTGGCATTTCAGAGTCGAAAAGCCCATAAGCGAAGAGCCAAGGGCCAAGAGCCAAGGGCTGCTTTTGCTAATTGCCAGTTGCTTAGTTGTGTATATGCGGACTCTGCGCGTTCGGCCGGGCGCGACGGCCGGACGAGCCGTGCGCTCCCACTTTTACATTGAACGTGATCGGCACCGTTTTTGGTGGGTAGCAGGCATTGTTGTCGCAGGCCTGATACTTGAAATTACCGTGGACTGTGTAGGTCCCGGTGCCTGCATGCGGCGGCGCGATCAGCCGGCCCGTGATCACCACGTCGCCGGAGTAGACGCTCAGCTTCTCGCTGGGATCAAACGGGAAGCTCTTGAGCTGTCCGGCGGGATATTTCAGGCGCCCAATCACAAGATCATCCGGCAGCGAGAAGTGGACCACCGTGGGGATCAGCTCCGGCATGCTGGGCTTATTGGAGTTGATATGAAAGCCTGGCTTAATGCGAAACACCAGCCGCAACGGAGCCGGATGCGCCGCATTGACTGTGATGGTGCCGATCGGCTCGAAGATAACTTTTTCCGCGGGAGCAGACGGAGCCAGCGACTGTTGAGCCGACAAAGCGCCAGTCGCAAGCATCAGCACGAGCGTAAGAGGAGCAAGAAGCTTTATTTTCATTGCACTGAAGCCGTTGCCGAATTTGCATTACTCGCCAGAGACTTCTTGATGTTGTCCACGATCACTGATTCGCTGATCAGGCCAAGCTGGCGATCGATGATCTTCCCGGATCGGTCAACGAAGAACGTGGTCGGCAGCCCGTCAAGCCCGCCGTATAGGTCCGCCACTTTTTCCGTGCCCAGCAGGATGGGGTAATTGATGCCCATCTTGTGCGTGAAATCTGAGATTGCCTTTTCGCCCGCATCGTCTTCCGCCACACCTACAATCTGCAATCCATCAGGGCCGTACTTGTTCTGCAACTCCACAAACCAGGGCATCTCAATCTTGCACGGTCCGCAGTAGGTGGCCCAGAAATCCACGATCACGGCTTTGCCGCGCAGTGACGAGAGCTTCATGGTCTTGCCCTTGCCATCGAGCACCGGCAGGTCGAAATCGGGGGCCATACTGCCGATTTCCGGCCCGGACTGCGCAGGATTAGAGATCGGCGCGTTGGCGCCATTGCCGTTCGCTGGAACCTGGGCCTTGTTCTCATGAGTTGCCCGCTTGCCCAGGAACAACAAACTGGTAACCACCAGAATTATGCCGACGACGAAGAGCAGACTACGATTCACTTGAAATACCTCACAAAGTAAACCAGCGATTGAGAAATCCCAGGTAGCTGGAGAGCACGGTAAAGTGCCCGCTAAAAATCAGAACGCCGCAAATGATCAGCAGCACGCCACTGCCGATCTCCACCTTCTGCAAGTGGCGGCGGAACCTGCCATAAAACGAGAGAAAACCGTTGATTCCAATGGACGTGAGCAGGAACGGCACCGCAAGACCGAGTGAATAGACAAATAGCAGACCGACGCCTTTCTGGACCGTGTCAACACTGGCGGCCATAGTGAGAATTACCGCCAGGATGGGCCCGATGCACGGCGTCCAGCCGAAGGCAAAGGCAAAACCTGCGATAAAGGCGCTGATCGGCGAGCCACCGCCGCCAGCCGAATGCATGCGCTTATCGGCATACAACGCTTTGATCTTGATAAGGCCGGTCAGGTGCAGCCCCATAATCACAATCACCGCGCCCGCCACCCAACTCAGCTCCCTCTTGTACACCTTCATGAAGTGCCCGATGCTGGTGGCCGCTGCTCCCAGGCAGACAAATACCAGGGTGAAGCCCAGGATGAACATGATGGAGTGCAACAGGACTGTATTCAACAGCTTGCGGTCTCTTGACTGCAGCTCTTCCACGCTCGCCCCGGAAATCAGGGAGACGTATCCCGGTACCAACGGCAGGACGCAGGGAGAGAGAAATGAAGCGAGGCCGGCCAGGAAGGCGGCAATGGGCAAAGGCAGTGATGACATTCCAGTTCCTAGTGTTTGATCTCTGTTATTGTAAACCGGTTACAATTTTTCTAATAGCTGAAACTCAGGCAAACTTCTTTCATTTCAACGAGCTAAACCGCGTTTCACGATGCAGGCGTCCTGCCGCGGATGACAATTGCATAACAGGTTCTCACAAGCGTATTCATATTGCCGAGCAGTTTTGACCACCTTTGAGGAGGCCTCTTGTCACGCCGAACCATTGTTGCTCTTCTACCGTTTCTGCTGTCGCTCGCATTGTCTGCTCAACAGCCACAAGCTGCAGAAAAAGCAAAAGCTCAGGAGAAAGTGATCGCTATCCATGCCGCCACGCTGATCGACGGCACGTCAGCCCAGCCGCGGCACAACGTAATGATCGTCGTGCGCGGCGACAGGATTGAAAGCGTCCGCGAGGGCGGTGTCGCGCCGGCTGGAGCTACGGTCATCAATTTTGGTCCGGATGCCACAGTATTGCCGGGTCTGATTGACACCCACACTCACATCTTTCTTCAGGGAGAGGACCCGGCGGAAGGCGGGTATGATGTTCAACTCCTGAAGCATCCGGTGGCTTTCCGCGCGGCACGAGCCACGGTTTCCGCCCGGCGCGCGCTTGAGGAAGGCTTTACCACGCTTCGTGATGTCGAAACCGAAGGCGCGGGCTATGGCGATGTCGGTATCAAAGAGGCGATCAATGCGGGATACATTCCGGGCCCGCGCATGTTCGTGGTCACCCGCGCAATTTCGGTCACCGGTGGCTACCCG
The DNA here is from genome assembly GCA_035553195.1 of Candidatus Acidiferrales bacterium. Classification (GTDB taxonomy): domain Bacteria; phylum Acidobacteriota; class Terriglobia; order Terriglobales; family Acidobacteriaceae; genus Angelobacter. The sequence goes on along the minus strand of DATNDP010000024.1, from coordinate 28,899 downwards.
CTGGAAGGTTACAACCCCGACATTGAAGTTCCTCACGGTGCGCAACTGGGAGACGGTCCGGTGGAGCTGCGCAAAATCGCTCGCGAGCAACTGGCCAACGGCGCCGATTGGATCAAGGTCTATATGAGCCACCGTTCGTGGGTGGATAAACAGGGCAAACTCGTCTCCCAGCCGACGCTCACGAAGGAAGAACTCGAGGCGGTTACCGATGAAGCTCACGGCCAGCAGAAGAAGGTGGCGTGCCACGTTTACAGCGGCATCGGACTGCATCGTGCCCTGGATGGCGGATGCGATTCGATTGAGCATGGCCTGGCCCTGGACGATGCGGCCATAGCACAAATGCTCAAGCAGGGAACCTGGTATGTGCCGACCCTCGGCGTGTACTACCTGGATTGGGCTCCGGCTGACACGCCCGATGGCAAGCGCGACCGTGAACGCGCTTCCGAGCATGAAGTCTCATTCAAGAAGGCGCTCAAGGCGGGCGTGAAAATCGCCTTCGGCACCGACATGGGCGGCATCCCCTGGACCATGCCGATTGCCGATGAATTCGGCTACATGGTGAAGTTCGGCATGACTCCCATGGACGCGATCAAAGCCGCCACCTTGCGCGCCGCCGACCTGCTGGACATGCAGGGCGAGCTGGGCGTGGTTGCGCCCGGAGCGTTCGCCGACATTGTGGCCGTGTCAGGTAATCCTCTAAGCAACATCGAAGCAATGAAAAAAGTGAACTTCGTGATGAAAGACGGTAAGGTGTACGAGCAAGCAGGCAAATTCGAGTACTGAGGGTCCCCAGGGAATGGCAAAGGCAAGCGGCTCTTCTTCAACGGCGATGGCGGTGGCGCGGATCGGCGTGGGCATTATGTTTCTGTTCTTCGCCGAGTACAAGCTGGCGAGCACGGAATTTGCGCGCGAGGGCTACAGCAAATGGGTGACCGGCTTTATGCAGGAAACTGCCGTCAGCTTCTACAAGCCGTTTCTCCAGTTCACGCTGCATCATGCCATGTTTTTCGCCTACGCCGTTGCTATCATTGAGCTGCTGATCGGGCTCTCCATGGTATTGGGCTTCCGCGTGCGGCTGTTTTCGATTGTCGGCGTATTCTTCATGCTGCAGCTCGTGCTCTCTACCTGGAACCTGCCTGCGGGTACTCCGGCATGGCGCTATCTGGGCAACGAACTGGAGCACATCCCCCTGCTTCTGATGTTCATCATCTTTTATGCGCACAGCGCCGGCGAGAGCCTTGGCTTGGACGGAGGCCGAGCGTCGCGACCCAGCGCCAGGAGAGCAAGAGCCTGACGGAGATCTTGTTCCAGGGTGCCTCCGTCTAGAATTTCAGGCCCGGAGGGTTACTGAATATAGGGCCGCCTGTCACTGTCCATTTCGAGAACGCGCAGGCAATCCTGCGTGTGGAGAACATGGAGAGCAGCCTCCGGTTTTATGTGGACCAGCTCGGCTTCACGAACGCGAACTGGGGCAACGAGAATTTCACCAGCGTGAACCGAGACAGTGCCGGTCTTTATTTGTGCTGCGGAGGTCAGGGGCGAGGCGGCGCCTGGGTGTGGGTAGGTGTTGAAGACGCAGAAAAACTCCACCAGGAACTTAAGGCGCGCGGTGTCCGGATACTCATGCCGCCGACCAACTACCCGTGGGCGCTTGAATTCCATGTAGAAGATCCCGACGGCAACGTGCTGCGCTTTGGTTCGGAGCCAATCTAGAGAACCTCCGCGTCAACACTGGACTTGCCGCTTTCGGCTTGGACCCCTCAAAATAGATAGATCGCCCAGATGCAGAAGTTCACCGAACAATACGACGTCGTGGTGGTCGGCGCAGGCCATGCTGGCTGCGAGGCTGCGATGGCCGCCGCGCGCATGGGCCTCAAGACTGCCCTGTTCACCTTGAACGTGGACCTGATCGCGCAGATGTCGTGCAATCCCGCAGTGGGCGGCATTGCCAAAGGCCACCTGGTGCGCGAAGTGGACGCCCTGGGCGGAATCATGGGCGAAGTCACAGACGCGGTGGGAATTCAGTTTCGGCTCCTCAACACCTCGCGCGGACCCGCCGTGTGGTCGCCACGCGCCCAATGCGACAAGCAGCAATATCGCCTGAAGATGCGGGAAGTGCTGGAAAGCCAGCCCAACCTGCACATCAAGCAGGCAGAAGTGGCTGAGCTGATCGTGGAAGAGCTTCCACCACGGAGGCACGGAGACACGGAGGAGAAGCACGGGCTCGACAATGCTGAACTCAGCGGCGAGGCCGGCCTGCGCGCCGAGCCGCCTGCAACAAGCGCGGAAGAGACTTCAGGGGAGAATGACCTCAAGCGGTTTGCCGCGAAGCGCAAGCGAGCGGCAGGGATAAGATTAAGAGACGGTCGCACGGTAGGCGCGCAGGCTGTGATCATCACCACGGGAACGTTCCTGAACGGGCTGATCCATTGCGGAGAGCAGACCTATCCCGCGGGACGCAGCGGCGAGCCGCCATCGCAACTGCTGGGCGAATCGCTCAAAATAATGGGACTGCGGGGCTGCCGGCTGAAGACGGGCACGCCTCCACGGCTCGACGGGCGCAGCATTGACTGGAGCCGTTTTGAAGTCCAGCCCGGCGATGCCGATCCGACTCCGTTCAGCTTCCGCACAAAGAAGATCACGCAGAAGCAGGTGCCATGCCATATCGCCTTCACCACGGAGGAGACGCACCGCATCATCCGTGAGAATGTGCATCGCTCGCCCATGTATTCCGGGCAGATCAAAAGTATTGGGCCGCGCTACTGCCCCAGCATCGAAGATAAGATCGTCAAGTTTCCTGACAAGCTCACGCACCAGCTCTTCCTCGAGCCTGAAGGCCTGAACACGCACGAGATTTACGTGAACGGCATGAGCACCTCCATGCCCATTGATGTGCAGCTTGCGGTGATCAAGTCCGTGCCTGGTCTCGAAAACGCGGAGATGCTGCGCCCCGGTTACGCCATTGAGTACGACTCAATTGATCCGACCGAGCTTGAGCGCACGCTGGAAGTGAAGAAGATCGAGCGGCTGTTTCTTGCCGGCCAGATCAATGGCACGTCCGGTTACGAAGAAGCCGCGTGCCAGGGAATCATGGCGGGAATTAACGCCGGGCTGAAAGTGAAGGGAGAAGCGCCTCTGGTGCTTGATCGCACAGAGGCGTACACGGCGATCCTCATAGACGATCTGATCAGCAAGGGAACCAATGAGCCATATCGCATGTTTACTTCGCGCGCGGAGTTCCGCCTGCACTTGCGTATTGACAACGCCGACCGCCGTCTGACCCCGCATGGTCGCCGTGTGGGCCTGATCAGCGACGCAGCCTGGAACGATTTCCTGGCCAAGCAGGAGCGGGCAAAGAAGCTGGCCGCGTTTCTTGATAAGACCCGCGTTTCCGGCGAGATGCTGGAGAAGGTTCAAAAGGCGCAGCAGGAGCGGCTGATGTCTCAGAGCGCGAAAGCGTCATTCCCTGACGGGGGTGAAGTGGAAAGCTCCGGTGCGGCGGGGAACAGTACCGGCAACGGCTTGGCCGGCGCCGTCGGAAACACGCTTGCGCAACTGCTGAGGCGTCCGGAGATTGTGATTGAAGATCTTGCTCCGGTGGTGCGGGAAGGGTATCCGGAGTATTTTGCCGAGATTGCAGATCCGGGCCAGGAACACCTACCACGGAGTCACCCACCCCAGCGAGCCAACATCGGGCTCGCCGGGGGCCCCGGGCACGGAGGCACGGAGGAGAGCAAGCTTTCTGCCGCCGCGCGCAACGAGATGAAAACCGTCGAGACAGAGATCAAATACGCCGGTTATCTCGACCAGCAGAGGAAATCAATCGAGCGCCTCAAGAAAGCCGAGCAACGCGTGATCCCGGAGTGGTTTGACTACGGCAAGGTCAGCGGCCTCTCGCGGGAGATGAATGAGAAACTCCAGCGCGTGCGCCCGCGTACGTTAGGTCAGGCCTCGCGCATTCCCGGCGTGACGCCGGCTGCGGTATCCCTCATTAATGTTTATATCGAAATTCAGGGCAAGCGGTCCGCTGCGCCTGCGCAATCCGGGACCTGAGGAGAAGCAGCAAAATTTTCGTCGATGCGCCGCCAACGAGCAGCATCTAAGACCTGAGTAGCTGAAAAGAGAACTTCTCATGTCTGCTCGACTGCTTCTGGCACTGCCTTTCCTTTTGAGTGTTTGTTACCCGCAACTTCAGCCGGAGCAAGCTCGGCCGGTGCAAGCTCAACCGGCCCAATCGCCACATCGAGCGCCCAGTTCGGCGCAGATCTACGGCTTCCAGGGACCTGTTCACACCAGTAAATTTTTGGTTCGGCAGTTGGGAAAAGATCCGCGGTCAGCGCCGAAGCTGCCAGTCCGCCTGCTGCAAAAAGGCTGGATGGTCTTTGATGAATCAGGCCAACTAACGGAGGAAGGCGACCTTGATCCGGCGGGCAAAATCGAGCATGTGGTACGGCGCTACTTTGATGGCGACGGGCAACAGAACACGACTGAACTAGTCGATGGCCAAAAAATCACCCGTTATGCCCTCAAGACAGCCACGGCGACAGATGGAGCAGTGGAGCGCAGCCATAGTCTGAATGGCACGCTGCAGTTCAAGGAGGTTTCAAGAATCAACGAACCGCGCTCTGCAGGGGAAACCACCGTGACCGATGCGAATGGAAAAACCGTGAGCCGTACGCGATGGGAGCAAGAAGGATCCACACACACGATGGAATCATGGGGCCAGGACGGCAAGTTTATATTTCACTCCCAGCGGACCACAGACGATGAGGGCAGGATCACCAACTCCAGCAGGTTTGATGAAACCGGCCGCCTGGTTTCCAGCATGTCTTTCTACCAGGGCGAGTTGACTTCCTTCTGGCAGGATCCAGACTGCAAATGCACAAACACGGCGGCATTCCTGGGCAAAGACGGCAGCACAGTTTTTTACACCACAAATACGGACGGCAAGCTGTACAAAGAGGTCCAGCGCCATCCCGGCCGCTTGACCAACCAGGAAATGGAGGTCGATGAGCTTTACGACCAGAATGGCGAACTGCTGGAAAAGATCGTGTATGCATACGTCCGCGACGAGCATGGGAACTGGACCAAGCGCACCGTGTCCGTGCTCGATCCGAGCACAAACGAGATGGTTGCGGTGCAGGAAGATACTCGCGAGCTGAGCTATTACTGATGCCTGCGCGTCTCGCTTAATACTTGAATCAGCATCTCAGCTCGCTTCACTCGGGATTTTAGAAAAGATCCGCGCAAATCCCCGGCGAATCACAGTGGTATATTGCCATGCTTCTTCGGCGGATTCTTATCCCGCTTGGTCTGGAGCATTTCCAGGGCATCAATCACGCGTTTGCGGGTTTCGCGCGGCTGAATGACGGCGTCAATGTAGCCGCGCTCGGCAGCCACGTACGGATTGGCGAAGCGCTCGCGGAACTCCTCGATCTTCTCCTGACGTATACGGGCCACTGCGTCGCCCTTTTCTGTCTTGGCTGATGCCGCCGCGCGTTCCAGTTCGCGCTTGTAAACGATGTTAACTGCGCCTTCCGGCCCCATCACAGCGATTTCGGCTGTGGGCCAGGCAAAGTTCACGTCGGTGCGGATGTGCTTGGACGACATGACGCAATATGCGCCTCCGTACGCTTTGCGCGTGATGACCGTGATCTTGGGGACCGTCGCTTCGGCAAACGCATAGAGCAACTTGGCGCCATGGCGAATAATGCCGCCATATTCCTGCTGCGTGCCGGGGAGAAAGCCAGGCACGTCCTCAAACGTAATCAGCGGAATGTTGAAAGCGTCGCAGAACCGCACAAACCGCGCGCCTTTGTCCGACGCGTTGATATCCAGGACACCGGCGAGGAACGCCGGCTGGTTCGCCACAATTCCAACGGGCCGGCCGTTGAGCCGGGCAAAGCCGATGACAATATTCTTCGCGTAGTGCTCATGCACCTCAAAGAAGTAGGCGTCATCAACCACGCGGGTAATTACATCCTTTATGTCATAGGGCTGGTTGGATTCGGCAGGGACCGTGCTGTCGAGCTCCGCATCAGCGCGGTCGATGGCGTCCGTGCAGTCACGACGAGGTGCGTCGTCAAGGTTATTCGAAGGGATAAAGCTCAGCAGCTCACGGACCATGGAGAGGCACTCAGCGTCATCGTGCGCCATAAAATGCGCCACGCCGGAAGTCTCATTGTGTGTGGCGGCTCCGCCAAGCTGGTCTTTGGTGACTTCTTCATGCGTGACAGTCTTGATCACGTCAGGCCCGGTGACAAACATGTACGAAGTTTTATCCACCATCAGAATGAAATCAGTAATGGCGGGCGAGTACACTGCGCCTCCGGCACAAGGGCCCATGATGGCGGAAATTTGCGGAATCACGCCGCTGGCCAGAGTGTTGCGCAAAAAGATATCGGCGTAGCCGGCCAATGACATTACGCCTTCCTGAATACGCGCGCCGCCTGAGTCATTCAATCCAATCACCGGCGCGCCCACCTTCATGGCCATGTCCATGATCTTTACAATTTTGGCGGCATTGGCTTCTGACAGCGAACCACCGAACACTGTAAAGTCCTGGGCAAAGACGAAGACCAACCGGCCTTCGATCCGGCCATAACCGGTGATGAACCCATCGCCGTAGATTTTCTGTTCGTTCATGCCGAAATCGGTGCAGCGGTGGGTGATCATCTTGTCGAATTCCTCAAACGTGCCTTCATCCAGCAGGAATTCGATCCGTTCGCGGGCGGACATCTTGCCCTCTTTATGCTGGCGGGCGCGACGCTCCTCGCCGCCTCCGGCTTCAGCCAGGCCGTCCCGGCGCTTCAGTTCTGCAAGCTTCTGTTCCAGGTCCATACGGCAAGAATTATAGCTGTGACAAACCGGTGGGTTTCAGGCAGCACCCTCACGGGAGGCACAAAGGCAATTCAGCGGCAGCTCACGACGCTAAATCAAAGCCGGAGGTTGCCAGCGGAGAAGCTGAACCAGCAACTCTGGTTGGCTTCGAATCCGCGTAATTACTGGCTAAGTAAAGATTTTTTCCGAGCAGCACGCCAACAGCTATTCCGTTTACCTCATCCCACGTTCAGATCGATTTGCCCTCGGGGATGAAGGATGAATTACGTGAAAGCTACCACTGCCGCGCTTCTTCTGAGTTGCTCATGTGCTGCCGTCATGTTTATGAGCGGCTGCCAGGGGATCGGGACACCCGCCCCGCCTCCCACACCCACGCCCACTCCTCCGCAACCTGCAGCCACTCTGAATTCCATCAATCACATCATCCTGTTTATGCAGGAGAACCGCTCCTTTGACAGCTACTTTGGGCAGATCAACCTCTATCGTGCGGCGCAGACGCCGCCACTTCCTCAGGAAGTAGACACCTGGGGTCCGAACAAGACGCCGGACGGGGTGTCCACAGCGGGTTTCGATCCAGCCACAGGTAAGCCGGGCCCTCCGATTCCCGCCTTCCACATGCAGAGCGCGTGTTCAGAGAATATGTCGCCCTCCTGGAATGAGACCCACCGCTCTTTCAACCTGCAAAGTCCGGGCTCCACGACGTCGTTCCCCATGAACGGCTTTGCTCTTGTACAGGGTCACTTTGCCTTTGATGAGGCCCAGGCAGGACAGCCAAGCTTTACCGACTTCACCGGTAAACGCGCCATGGGCTACTACGACCAGCACGATCTGCCGTTTTACTATTTCATGGCCACGAACTTTGCCATGTCAGACCGGTTCTTTTCCGCGGCTCCCACACGGACCACGCCGAACCGGCTTTACTGGCTCTCCGGAACCTCGCAGGGATGGATTGTTCCTCCAACTCGGCAGATCAACGCGAAGACTATTTTCCAACTGATGGACGAACACCAGATTACCTGGAAGATTTATGAAGGCGGAAAAAACACATACTTTTCGTTCTTCACATATTTCAACACGCATAAAACCAACGTAGTGCCGCTGAGCCAGTACTTCACTGACGTACAGAACGGGACGCTGCCGCAGGTGGCCTATATCGAAACCGGAGTGGAAGGCGCGAACGGCGAGACGCCCAGCGCGGTGGATGAACATCCGAACGACAACGTGCAGACCGGCTCCCAGTTTTCAGAAAAAATCATTAACGCGCTTCTGAACAGCCCATCCTGGAAAGACTCAGTGTTGATCCAGACCTATGATGAGGGTGGCGGCCTGTATGATCATGTGGCGCCGATGTCCGTTCCCAACCCTGACGGAATCCCGCCGATGCTGGTTACCGCAAACGGAACCGTTCACACCCCAGGAGACTTCACTGTGACAGGTTTCAGGGTGCCCATGTTTCTGGTATCGCCGTTTGCGAAAAAGAATTTTGTATCCCATACACCCATGGACTTCACCGCGACACTCAAGCTGATTGAGACCCGCTTCAATCTGCCCAGTCTCACCGCGCGTGATGCTTCCATGCCGGACATGACGGAGTTCTTTGATTTCTCCACTCCCAATGGCCCCTGGGCCACTCCCCCAACTCCGCCGCAGCAGCCCAAGAATTTGCCTTGCACCCAGGGCGTTCCTGCGGGCTAAAGCGCAAAAGGCATTTGTGTCCTCCAGCCGGGAAGATCACTTCCCGGCTTTTTTTGCTCACAAAAAGGTCACCTCCTGAGCGACGCTGATAGCAACTCGTCAGAGTACGTTTTCAAAGGCAGCGGTGCTCTTGCCTGCTATAATCCCCCGCGCCTATGAAGCTCATGAAAACTCTGTTCCTGGCCTGTGCCTTCGTGTCTTCTGCCTTTGCTCAACAAAGTGCGCAACCTGCCCCCGCGCCTACTTACGTTCATGCCGGCCATCTCCTGGATGTCAAGACCGGCAAGATGCTGAACAACGTTCTGGTAACAATCAAGGGTGATCGCATCACGGGTGTAAGCGCAGGGCAGGCCGCGCCTGCAGGCGGACACGTGATTGAGCTGCCCAACTCCACTCTGCTTCCCGGACTCATCGATGCGCATACGCATCTCACCTTCGATCCGAACTTCGGATATCAGGAGTTGGGCGTTTCCATTCCCAAGGAAGCCCTGATCGGCGCCAAGAACGCCCGCATCACCCTGGAGGCCGGTTTTACAACGGTGCGCAACGTGGGCGCCAACGGCTACACGGATATTGCGCTGCGCGACGCGATCAATGAAGGCATGGTGCCTGGGCCACGCATCGACGCCAGCGGACCGCCGCTCTCGATTACCGGCGGACACTGCGACCAGAACCTGCTGCCCTATGAGTGGCACGCGAAATCAGACGGAGCCGCCGATGGCGTGGAAGGCGTGCAGCACAAGGTGCGGGAGATCATCAAATATGGCGCCGATGTGATCAAAGTCTGCGCTACCGGCGGCGTGCTGTCCAAGGGCGATGATCCGCAGGCATCGCAGTACACGCTGGAGGAGTTGAAAGCGATTGTGGCGGACGCGCACCGGCTGGGTAGAAAAGTGGCCGCGCACGCGCACGGAGCGCAGGGCATTGCCTGGGCTGCCGAGGCGGGAGTGGATTCCATTGAGCACGGCTCCTATATAGACGATAACGGCATCCGGATCATGAAGGAGCACGGAACGTATCTTGTTCCCACGCAGTATCTCGCCGACTGGATGAGAGAGAACGCTACGCGCATCGGCCTGCCCGCAATGTATGCGGAGAAGATGGAGAGCGTTACCGCTGTCGCGCGACAGAATGTGACCAAGGCGTTTCGCGCGGGAGTGAAAATAGCTTTCGGGACCGATGCCGCCGTCTATCCGCATGGCCTCAACGCCCACGAGTTTGCCGTCTATGTGCAGATGGGCATGACTCCCCTGCAGGCCATTCAGACGGCAACCGTGAATGCCGCCGACCTGCTGGGCTGGTCCGACCGCATCGGTAGCATCGAGCCGGGCAAATTTGCTGACATGGTCGCAGTGGAGGGAGACCCCACGAAAGACGTCACGCTGCTGGAGCATCCTGTTTTCGTGATGAAGGGCGGGACGGTGTACAAAAGCAGCAAGTAGCAATTGGCAGCTAGCAATTAGCGCTCAGCAATCAGCCTTCAGCCCTGAAATCGTCATGGCTGAATGATTGCATTTTTTTATGGCCTCCTACGGACCACCCTTTAGCTCCTACGGGTGGAGGGGCTGATTGCTGAATGCTAATTGCTTTTTGCTAGTATTCTGCATCTTACTGATCGAGTACTCAGGACCAAACGATGACAATGAAGATTCGCAAGGCCGTTTTTCCCGCGGCGGGTCTGGGCACGCGCTTTCTGCCGGCGACCAAAGCGCAGCCCAAGGAAATGCTGCCGCTGGTCGACAAACCGATCATTCAGTACGGTGTGGAAGAAGCGCTGGCGGCCGGCTGCGACCAAATCATCATGATCACCGGCCGTGGCAAGAGTGCGATTGAAGACCACTTTGACGTCAGCTACGAACTTGAAAAAATGCTGGAAGAGCGCGGCAAGATGGACCTTTTGGCGATTGTGCGCCAGATCTCTGACATGATTCACGTGGCCTACGTGCGCCAGAAAGAGGCTATGGGGTTGGGCCATGCCGTGCTGATGGCGCGAGAGCTGGTAGGCAACGAGCCTTTTGCTGTGCTTCTAGCAGATGACGTGATCGACGCCGAGAAGCCCTGCCTGAAGCAGATGATGGAGGTTTTTGAGCAGACACAGTGCTCCATTATTGCCACGCAGGAGGTAAACGGGCCGGCGATTTCGTCTTATGGCGTGCTCGACGCGGAGGTGGTGGAAGGCAAATTCGGCGGGCGTGTATGCAATGTGCGCAATATGGTGGAGAAGCCGCGTCAGGAGGATGCGCCTTCCAATTTAGCCATCATCGGCCGCTATATTCTCACACCGAAAATCTTTGAGACCCTGGAGCGCACTCCTCTCGGCGCGGGCGGCGAGTTGCAGCTTACGGATGGACTTCGTGGCCTCCTCAGCGCAGGAGAAAAGATCTGCGGCTACTGCTTCGAAGGCAAGCGGCACGATACCGGCGACAAGCTCGGCTTCCTGAAGGCTACCGTGGAATTCGCGCTCAAGCGCGCCGATATGGGAAAAGATTTCGCCGACTATCTCAAGTCGCTCGATGTTTTGGCCGCCGATGCGGTGGGTAAGTAGCACTCACGAATCAGCAATCAACCATCAGCATTCAGCCCTAAAGACTCCCAGCCTCGAACAAAACTCTTGAAACGCAGAGATAGCGGAGTAAAGGGAGAAATGAAGTCAAGCACGGCAGGACGTGAGATCCCAATTCTCCGCCATCTCCGCTTACTCCGCATTTCAAGGTTTCGCTTGGAGACCTCGACTCTGTCTCGGGACTGAATGCTGAGTGCTGATCACTGAGTGCTATCTGCTAATTGCTGACCGCTGATTGCTGATTGCTTTAAAGTAGTCAGGAATGAGCAAACTTAGAGTCGGCGTTCTTTTCGGCGGCCGCAGCGGTGAGCATGAAGTTTCTCTCCTCTCGGCGGCATCAGTCCTCAAGGCCATTGATCCTGATAAATACGAAGTTGTCCCCATTGGCATTACCAAAGAAGGCCGATGGCTCACACCTCCGAATGCGGAACGGCTGTTACGCGGCGAACCGCCGCACCCGGAACACGAAAGGCACCTGCGGGCGGGCGATCCGGAGGCGACCGTATCGGCAGCGGTTCTGGCCAAAGGCGAAGGCGTGATTGTGCCGCCTACGCCGGAATCGCACAAGCTTGTCCCCTTTGAGAGCGGCGCCAAAAGCGTGAGCCACCCAATAGATGTAGACGTGATCTTCCCCGTGCTGCACGGTACGTTCGGTGAGGACGGCACAATCCAGGGGCTGCTGGAGCTTGCTGACATTCCCTATGTCGGCGCGGGCGTGCTTGGATCAGCCAGCGGCATGGACAAAGACGTAATGAAAAAGCTCTTTGCCGCCGCCAAGCTGCCCATCGTCAGGCATGTGACGGTGCTGCGGACGCAATGGGAACGGGAGCCAAAGAAAGTCCGCAAATACATTCAGACCAAGCTGAAATATCCGCTGTTTGTAAAGCCTGCCAATCTGGGTTCGTCCGTTGGCATTTCCAAGGTACGGGATGGCGGCCAGCTTGCGGCCGGCATGGACGAGGCAGCGCGCTTCGACCGCAAAATCGTGATTGAAGAAGGTGTAGGCGGAAAGAAACACAAGGCTCGCGAATTGGAGTGCGCGGTGCTCGGCAACGACGAACCGCGGGCCTCGGCTGTAGGTGAGATCGTTCCGGCGGCGGAGTTCTACAGCTATAACGACAAATACATCGACGAGGGCTCCAGGCCGATCATTCCTGCGCCCATCAACAAAAAGACCAGCAACGCGGTGCAAGAAATGGCCGTGCGCGCATTCCAAGCGGTAGACTGCTGCGGGCTCGCGCGCGTGGATTTTTTGATGGACCCGAAGACCGAAAAGGTCTACCTGAACGAGATCAACACGATGCCGGGCTTCACCAAAATCAGCATGTATCCGAAAATGTGGGCGGCTTCAGGACTGGAGTATTCCCGGCTCATCGACGAACTGATCCGGCTGGCGCTTGAGCGCCATGCGGAAAAGAAGAGAAACGTTTACAGCAGGGGCTGATTACAAGATTCAAGGCGCGGTAAGAACGGACTCTGCTGAAGGTTCTTGTATGAAACGAACGGCGCTGGCTCTGCTATTTCTCTCCCTGCTCTGCATGAGTCCGCTTTCGCCTGCGCAGACTGCAACCGCAGCGATTGAAGGCTTTGTCGTCAATGCAGCCAACGGCAGAATGGTCCCGCGTGCGACCGTGGTCCTGCGCAGCACCAGACATCCGGGTTCGCCAAAATCCACCCGAGCGGACGATACAGGGCGTTTTCAATTCAGCAATCTTGAGCCCGGAGTGTACCGGCTCAGCGCTGAGCAGCAGAGCTTCTTTACTGATCCGCACAAGAGAATTTTCCATCCGCTGATTGAGCTCTCTGATGGCGAAGTGCTCAAGGACGTGGCAGTTCGCCTGCTCCCCACCGCGGTTGTGACCGGGCAGATCGTGGATGAACACAACGATGCTTTAGAACACATCCAGGTTGAGCTCCTGTCGCGGGAGTACCACAAGGGAAGACTCAGCCTGGCTTTAGCGCAACTGGCAATTACAGATGATCGCGGCGAATATCGAATTTACGATGTGCGCCCAGGGCATTACTTCCTGCTGGCCGAACTTGATCCTCAGTTGCGAAGCAAGGGCGTGCAGGTAATCGCTGCGCCCGGTGTAACGGGAGTAATTCAGCACGTTGCTACGCAGAGTGAGGCTCATGAACCGGAAGCGGAAGCCGCCATCACTTATGAACCCGAGTTCTTTCCCGGCACCAGCGACTTCCCTGAGGCAGCCCCTCTCGAGGTTGCGCCCGGCGACGAGTTGCACGCCAACTTTGTGTTTACCGGCATGCCAAGTGTAAGCATTCGCGGAGTGGTGGTAAACGGCATCACGGGTGATCGCGTCCAGAATGCCTCGGTCAGGGCATATTGGACGGATGCGTTGGGCGCAAACGGAGGCAGTTTCTCTGCATTCGCTGCGAAGGACGGCGCTTTTGAAATCCGGGGTATATCTCCTGGCCGCTATACCTTGCGAACCAGCTTTAATGATGAAACCGGCGAATACAACGGACAGGAGATGGTGGAGGCCGGACCTCATGGTGTTGACCAGGTTCTGCTCACCGGACTTCCGGACTTTCCAATCGAAGGTCACGTGCTGGTGGAAGGTGAAAACGCCAAGGCGCTTAACCATGTCTCCATTGAATTTTCCCCCTCACGGATCGCTGGAGCATTTCGCGTAGCTGCAGACGGCGCATCTCTTGCCTTCCAGGGACGACTCCGACCCGGAGAGCCATACACCGTTAGTGCGGCAAATCTGCCGAATGATGATTACTTGAAAGATGTGCGCACGGATGGCCACAGCATAGAACGCAATCAGCTAACCGGCAGTGGCCCGCATCAGCAGATTGAAATTGTTATCAGCACTGCTGGCGGTCACATTGAAGGCGTTGTGTGGGACCAAAAGGACCAGCCCGCATCCGTGTCAGTCCTGCTGATACCGGATGCCGCCCATCGCACGTACTTTGATTTGTTTCGCAAGGCCCATTCCAATCGCGAAGGCAAGTTCACACTGCGAGGTGTGCCTCCCGGAACTTACACCGTGCTGGCGTTTGATGGCGTGGATCCCGACGACCTACTGAATGATCCGGAGCTGCTTAAATCGTACGCCGATCGCGGCGAATCGCTGATAGTAAGCGAAGGCGGCCACTACGCGCCGTTGCTGCACGTGATTTCCGGCGACTGACCCGTGGGTTTGGCCGTGAGTTCAGCTTGCAGACTGGCCGCTGCTCGATCAACCCTGGCCGTACTGCTGCTCCGTTTCTGTTCCGCGCTCAAAGCCGAGCAGATTGCTGCCTTTCTCGCGCAGATCGCGTGTGCGCTGGCTAACCCCGTCAACCGTTTTACGATAACCGCGACCAATAGCCCCGCGCAGCTCGCTTCCTCTCCTGGGGGTGAACAGGCAGGCCAGTGCCGCGCCAATCCCAGCGCCTACGAGAAGAGATGTAATGATGGCGCCCGCACCCGCGCCGCCCGATTCCTCGTGCCGCTGCTGCGAATAATCTCCATAGCGTTGATATTCGTTCATGACTGCCTCCTTGAATAAAATTGTGGAGGGCGCTTGCAGCGCGCCCTCTCAAATGAAGCGAACTCGTGGCAGGTCAGCTTGCCTTGCGCTTGCCTCGGTTGCGGCCGGCTGAGCGCGCTTCAGCCCGCATGGGCGTGACTTTCTGCTGGCGCTGGGTTTCTTCCTTCTGAGAGCGGTTGCTGATCCCCTGCGACCGCGTACTCGTGCCCGATTCGCGCAGTTCGCTGCCTTGTCTGCCGCGAACCGACGTTCCCTGCCTTCCGCGAGCGGCCTGCTGCTGATTGGCGCGCTGCCGTGCCTGGCCGCCGCCTGCATTTTGGAATTCGGGCTCTTCCTCGCCTTCCATGTCCACAATTTCATTGGCGATGGTCTGCTGGCTCTGGGACTGGTTGCGCGTACGTCCCGCATTGGCGCTCTCCGCCCGCGTCCCGCCGGTCTGGCGTCCGCCGCTACGGCGCTGGTATTCAGTTTCCTCTTCGGCCACTTGTTCGCCGGGCGAGCGCCCCGCGGCGTTGAACTGCGAATCCACGCTGCCCGCGCGCTGTGACGTGCCGCGATTCTGCGCCTGCCCACGAGCTGTTGTCTGGCCCCTGCTCTGCTGCGAGCCGCGACCGCCTGTTTGACGCACGCCTTCTGAAACGTCTTCCAGCACGTCTGAAGCTTCGTCCTCTTCCGACTTCACCGCCAAATCGCCCAGCGAAATCATCCCGATCACAGTCTCTTCTTCCACCACCGGCAGCCGGCGGATCTGGTGACGGGCCATCAGGTCCGCAGCATCCTCTAAATCCGCATCGGGATCGATGGTGTGGAGCTGTTCACTCAAAATTTCCTCGGCCGTGCACTCGCCGGGGTCCTCGCCTTCTGCTACCGCGCGGACAACAATGTCGCGGTCGGTAATGATGCCGCATAGTTTCTCGTCGTCATCCACAATGGGAATCGCGCCCACGTTTTCGTCGCGCATGCGTTCGGCAATTTCAGCAAGCGTCGTGTCCAGGGTGGCAGTCGCCAGCCCCTCCGCTGTCATAATGTCGCGCACCTTCATATCGGTTCTCCTCTCTGCTCAGCTTTCCCGGGAAGCCCCCAACCGGCTGAAGACTGCATCCGGCGGCTCGCGTTTGCGGGCAAAGGGCTGCGCATTGTTAGAAAAGAAGCGCTGGGCGAACGTTGTCCTCGCAGGAGAGCGGCCTCGCGAATTCTTACATAGATCACGGGCCAGCCCAGATGCGTATAGACGGCGGATGGGGTAAAATTTCCAGTTCGTCCTGCCGGCCTTTTCTGACCGAAGGGTCGCGGTGTCTGTTCCCGTCTCCCCATTAGCGGAACAGACAATTCACCAGACACACACAAGAATTGAGGAGAAGAGTTCACCCATGGCGATTCCAGCGACACAGATGCGTCCGGGGATGATTATCAAGCACAATAACGACCTTCATCTGGTTTTCAGCGTCGAGCATCGCACGCCCGGAAACCTGCGCGCCTTCATCCAGGCCAAGCTGCGCAATATCCGCACCGGCGCCATGTTTGAGCACCGCTTTCGCTCCGCCGATCCAATTGACAAGGTCAATGTGGATGAAGTCCCTATGGAGTTTCTCTACCAGGATGGCGACGATTTTTATTTCATGAACACGGAAAATTACGAGCAGACTCATCTGCGCCGCGACACCCTGGGCGATGCGGTCGATTACCTGACCGCCAACCTGCAAATCAAGGTCGAGTTCTACGATGGCAAAGCCGTGGGCATCGAGCTGCCGCAGACTGTGGTGCTCACCGTGGTGGAGACCGAGCCGGGCCTCAAGTCAGCGACTGCCTCCAGCGTCACCAAGCCGGCTAAAACCGAAACCGGGCTCATCGTGCAGGTGCCGCCTTTCATCAATGAAGGCGAAAAGATCAAGGTTGACACGGCGGAAGGCGCATATCTGTCGCGGGCGTAACAACTGGCACTTAGCAGCTGGCACTTAGCCATAGTTGGATCGCTGTTACAAGATTGCGGGTCCATCGTGGTTCGCGAGAGGAAGACAGGACAGACTTGATCGCTAAGCGGTACATTGTTCGAGGACGCGTTCAGGGTGTGGGCTTCCGCTGGTTCGTCGATCATGAGGCGCGCCAGATCGGCCTGGCCGGCTGGGTGCGCAACAATCTGGATGGTACCGTAGAGGTGCTGGCCATCGGCACCGAGCAGCAGGTTCACGCTCTACGCTCCAAATTGCAGCAAGGGCCGCGCGCCGCCCGCGTTGATGAAGTAAAGGAATTGCCGGCTGACCCGATACCCGGGCTCGATACTTTTCGCATTGAAGGAGCATGGTAGATGCCGCACAACTGCGAGCACCTGAAGAAGCTGATCCGCGAAGTTCCCGACTTCCCCAAGAAAGGCATTCTGTTCTACGACATCACCACACTTCTCAAAGACAACGTCGGCTTCGCCACGCTCATTGATGCTCTCTCCGAGCACTATCTAAGCTCGAAAATCGACCTGGTTTTGGCTATTGAGGCCCGTGGCTTCATCTTTGGTCCCGCGCTCGCCTATCGCCTGAACGCCGGATTCGTGCCCATCCGCAAGCCCGGCAAGCTCCCGGCGGACACCGTCAAGTGGAATTACGAGCTCGAATACGGCATTGATACGCTCGAGATCCACAAGGACGCTATCCGCCCGGGCCAGCGCGTTATTGTGGTTGATGACCTGCTTGCGACCGGCGGCACGGCCAACGCCTGTGTGCAGCTCGCCAAATCTCTGGGCGCTGATATCGCCGGTCTGGGCTTCGTGGTCGAGCTGGACTTCCTCCACGGCCGCAAGAAGTTTGACGGCATTGAGGTCTTCTCGCTGCTGCATTACGACAAATAGCTGTTCAAAACCTTACCGCTGACAACACTGATTGAACTGATTTCCAGTGATGAACACGATTGGCACTTTCATCCAAATGTCAATCTTTAGTCGGGAAACCAGTTCCATTAGCGCATACCAGCAGTAGGCATTTGCCATCATCCTCGGCTGAACATCTCCAGTAGCCTGTCAGTCACGACCTCGGCGGTCATCGTTGGCACACGTCCTAGGCGTTTGATGAGACGTTGGCGATCTACCGCGCGAAGCTGGTCCACCGCTACTTGGCCAGTCTTGCCCTGAAACCGAACCGGAACTCTGGTTGGATAGGGTCGCGACACGGTCGTCATGGGCGCTACCACAATCGTGCGCAGATGCTGGTTCATTTCATCAGGAGAGATAATCAGGCAGGGACGCGTCTTCTGGATTTCAGCCCCTTGTGTTGGATCCAGCGATACGAGCCACACTTCATCGCGGCGAGGAAGGCGACTTACCACTTCCATTCCTCGAGATCAAATTCGTTGGGCCCAGCGCGTTCCATCAGCAGTTCGTCTTCCCTTGAACTCCCGGCAGCACGGAATGCCTCTGCCCAGCCTTCACGCGGGCGCCGCCCCGGCGAAATTATTAGACAATCATTTTCTACGCGCAGGTCCACCGTTTCTCCCAAGCCACACTGTTCGATCAGCGGCTTGGGAATACGCACGCCCCGCGAATTGCCGATCCGCACCAACTCTGTTTTCATCGCTTCCTCTGTAATTACATTGTAATCACTGGCGATGGAACACGCAACCGATCCCCTGAACGGCTCCCACGTCTATCCTGGACAGTGGTAATCAGTGCCATCAGCGTTCATCAGCGGTAAGGTTTCCCGATACCGGACCGGCGCGCACCACAAAGCGTTGCGGCGAGCGCGGGCTGCGGCCAAATGGATAGCACGTGATCAGCGTAAGCTCGTCATTCGGCGTTGGCTCCAGCAGATCAAGATTTTCAGGATTGACAACGCGAATCTCGGTCACAGCGTAGCTCCGCTCGTGCAATCGCTTGCTGCGCGCGTCAAACCATTCGAGCTCGACGGTGTCGCCCTGCTTGATCGCTTCCAGCGGCCGGAACCAGCTTGTGCGATGGCCCGCCAGCACCAGGTTTCCCGGGCCGCCGATCGCTGCACTACTCAGCAGACGCGCCGGACCAAAGGCCAGTGTGCGCGGCGTGGCGCCCTCCAGAACGATTTCGTCGTACCTGAGCCGCGGGATTTCGAGGCGCGCAATCGGATAGGTATCCGCCCACGGCCATGGCGGAATTGCTTTGCCGGAATGGATTCTCTGCTCCCACGCGCGGCGGATCAGAATCCCCGCCAACTCCGCCTTGGCCTGGAGGTACAGGGCGCGAGCGGTGAGGCTCGTGCCGGCAAACAGGAGCAATGCCGCAAACCAGCGCACGGCTTTCATGACATCGCTCCTGCCCTGCGGAGTCGCAGCAGCAAAAACAGCGTTGCGCCAAGCAGCAAAAACGTGAGCCCGACGGTTTCAAGGAACGCATCTGCTGTGCCGGTTGCCGGCGCGCCCGTGACCTTTTCCATCTGCCAGCCTGCGGGCAGCTGCGTTGGGACCGCGACAGTGTTCTGCGCTCCGCCCGGATTCAACGCAACTTCCTCCACCGCAACCAACGAAGTGAAGCGCGTGACCAGCCGGTATTGCACAGCCGTGGTAATTACCTCCGTGCGAACCGCAGCACGATCAGTCTCGTCCGACTGCCGCCAACGGTCCATCAAGTCTTCCACACGCTGCCGTGCCCAAAGTGTAGTGATCCCAGGATGGAAGCTTGCCTTAGACACGTCAAACGGGATGGTCGTCCCGTACGGCTGGTTTCCCGCTCGCGCCGTCAACCGCACGCTGCCTTTGCTGCCGTCGGTGATCCGGCCGAAAATCAGGAGCGGTTGGCGCATGAAGAGGTCGGGCGGGTGCTCCGGGTACATTCCCTCAACGTTCACTCCGTCAAAGGACAGCTTCACATCCGTGAGTACCGGGCTTTCAATGCTCTCAAACAGCTTGCCCATCTGCTGCTGGATCTCGTGAATGTCCGCGATGTGCGTGAACGTCCCTCGCCCGAATTGCGCCATTTTGGTTGCGAGAAAAAGATTCGGCGCGCTGCCAATCGCCACGGTATACAGCCGAGCATTGCCCAGGTGCTGCCGCATGGCCGTGAAAATCTCCTCCTCGTTGCCCAGATCGCCATCAGTGAGGAGAACAATGTGACGCAGGTAACCGGGCGTTTCCGGTTTCTGCATGAGGTGCTGGAGCGCCGGCAGCATCTCCGTGCCGCCGCCCGCCTCCAGATTTTTGACGTACTGGCGCGCTCTTTCCAGGTTCTGTGACGTCGCGGGCAGCGGTTCGGGCGAAAACTCCTGATACCCGCTGCTGAATGCCAGAATTCCGAAACGATCGTCCGGATTCAGCCGGTCCAGTGCATCCAGTAGCGCTCCGCGCGCCTGCGCGATGGACGTGCCCTCCATGGATCCTGATACATCGATCATGTATAGCATTTCCACCGGCACCCGCTTGCCGGACTGCACCGTAGGAGGATAGGCGGCCAGCAGAAACTGCGTTTCTCCGGAATTGCTGTTTGGAGAGAGTAAAAGAGCGGTGCTGGGTTTTGCACTCTGGGCCTGCTCTACGTCAAGGATAAAGTCCCGGTTGGGAATGGTGGCGCCCGTGGCCAGCACCACATGCTGACGACCATCGCGTAAACGCTGGACAGCAATCTCATGCGAAATGCTCTTGACGGAAGCAGTTGCAAAGCCTGGATCGAGATCCACCGCCAGCGAGATGTCGTGGCCGGAGCGGGTTGCCGGATTGCGCACCGGAGGAGTGATGCGTGAGGCGTCATGGACCGCGTCGGTGTCCATGGCCCAACCTGTGCCGCTGTGGCCGATGGCCTGCGTGCCGGGAATGTAGCGCGGGCCCGCCACCATGGGGAACTCCAGGCGCATTCTGCCGTCTTCCCACTTCAACGGCTCCACGTACTCAAGCCGCACATCAATGCGGTCGCCCGGCATGATGTTGGCCACCGAGGTCGTGAAGATATTCGGCCGCTCCTGTTCTACCAGCGCCGCGCGCTTGCCCTGCGCTTTGGCGGCGTCATAAGTACGCTTGGCCTCTTCGCGCTCCCGCACCACGCTGCGGATCACCCGGTTGCCGATGCGAACTTCCATGTCATACACCGCAGCGTCATGCGGCAGCGGAAAGACGTAAACAGCCTCGATTGGCATCGAGCTGGAGTTCACGTATTGTTGCGTGACTGTGGCCGCGCACACTGGGCCGCGCACGTCCAGATTTACATCCGTGTGGAGGAGCGGGATCAGCTCCTGCTGCCCTGTAATGGGCGAGCGATAGAGCAATGAGCCTTCGCCCACCTGGGCTGGCCCTGCCAGCGCTTCCTGGCCGAACAGAGGCCCAGCCATGAGCAACATCACCGCCAGCAGCGCTGCGATCAGGCGGGTTCGGGTTTCATCGTTGAGGCGGCTTTCTCCGTTGCGCATCATTTGCTTTCCTCCGATACCGCATCGGCGGCATCGATTCCGATTCGAGTGCAAATGATTGGCCGCATGCAGAGAAATGGTCCGCATGCTCAAAACTCAACGACTTAGGCAGAGATGGGTTGCCGAAGGAGCACAAAGCCGCGTGTTAGCGAGAACACATGTGTGGCAGCAGGCGCACGAAGGCCTTTCTGGTCCGAAGGATTATTGGGGTGTGCTTGTTTAGAAAGGTGAGATTTTTCTGATCTCGAGTCAGGCAGGCTCTTCCGGTTGTTCGTCCGCCAGTTCTTCAAGCTCCGCGCCGGGGTCGTTGTACTGTTCAATCACTCTGCGGGCTTCCTCAGCCTGTTCGGGATTCACCATCACGACCACGCCGCCTACGCCCGGCCACAATGCCTGGTCGGCGTCAATGCTGCTGACCAGGGACTCAATGCCCGCTGAAGTGAGCAGGCCGTGAACGATCATGGCTTCCGTTTCCTGCTGCGTGTCAAAGACCTTTACCAGTTTGGCTTGAGGCTTGGGTTCAGGTGTGGCGCTCACGGTATTCCTCCATCTCAGATCACATTTACCAGTGATGCTGGAAAACTCATCATGCGGCAAAAACAACCGGCTGCGCAAGGCGCTCCATCCAACCTGAGAAAGACGGCAATTGTGACGCTGAACTCCTTCAGCGATCTGTTGTACAGGGAGTCATTCGAATGGAATCTCACCAATCCGGCCCGCCTCAAAGCAACGACGAAACGGAGAGTGGTCAACCG
Source organism: Candidatus Acidiferrales bacterium (assembly GCA_035553195.1). GTDB lineage: Bacteria > Acidobacteriota > Terriglobia > Terriglobales > Acidobacteriaceae > Angelobacter. The sequence continues at coordinate 7,196 of DATNDP010000024.1, read as the reverse complement.
TGCGCTCAAACCGAAGCTGAAAAGGAAGCCGAACGCCGCAACCTGCGCCGGCTGCAATTGATGATGGATATGGTGCTCTCCGTCCTGAGCCAGGACCCCGACCTCACCCGGGCTGAAGCCCTGGAAATGATCGCGAATTGCAAAAATGCAGCGCTGGCCATGTTTCCTGACAAGGAACTGGCTTTTGACCTGATCTACCGTCCGCGGCTGCAGCGCGTGATCAATGAGAGGTTCAGGGTGCAATGAAGCACGTTCGTGGCTGTCTCTGAAGAGAGGACCCGGCGCCGAGCACCTGCTGATCCGGGTTACGGCTTCTGGTGAATTCTGCCTATCTCAGATGCTACTGTCTCGGTACAGCAATGGTTTAGTCCTGAGCACGTCCGCTGCTCAGCCCAGATCAGGACGTCAGCTTTCCCAGTAGAGAGCTTCCCCTGTAAACATCTATCAAGAATCATCAACAACCTACCGTTCCCGAATCGTGGCAGCGAATCGCCGAGTCTAATCAATTAACTGAATCGTTAATTCGACAGGTGAGGAGAAAGACATGAAAAGGAGTTTACGACTGCTACTGAGCGCGGTCTTGTCATTGGGGCTGGCCGGAGCGGCGTTCGGCAGCTCAGCCAGCGACAACGGCCGGCTGGATCAGCGGCTTAACAAGGAAGTACGACACGCGCTGGTGATGATTCCGCAGTTTGGGGTTTTCGATAATTTGAGTTATCGCGTGGACGGCAGCACGGTGACGCTCTACGGCCAGGTGCGCGATGCCATTGTTAAAGACGTTGCGCAAAGTTCGGTGAAGCGTCTTGAAGGCGTGGAGCGCGTGGACAATCGCATTGAGGTGCTGCCGGCGTCCTTCAACGACGACCGCATTCGCGCCCAGGTTGCGCGTGCTGTCTTCGGCGACCCGCGGCTCTCAAGCTATGCTAGTCAGCCAGTGCCGCCGATTCACATCGTGGTGAAGAACGGCCACGTGGACCTGGTGGGCATGGTGCGCACTCAGGCCGACAAAGACAGCGCCTTCATCCGCGCCAATGGGGTGCCAGGCGTGTTCAAAGTCAACAACAACTTGCAGGTGGAGCAACCAGCAAAAGGATAAGTCACATGATGGCAGAAGCGGGCCGCAGAAACTGGCGTCCCGCTTTCTATTTACAGCGATCTTCGCTTTGCAAAGAACCAGTAATGTTCAGCCTGCGTGGCACAGGCGCCTTCAGGCTCTTCTCCGTGGTGGGTTTGGCAGTTCCGATCACCCGATCAACCGATGCCCACATCAACCGATGACTTCCCTCCGCTCACGGCCGGCACAATCATCACATCAGCGCCGCTGGGCACTGGCGTTTCCTGATTGCCGGTAAGACGAATCGCTTCGCCATCCACAAAGATGTTGATGTGCTGCCGGATCTGCCCCTGCTCATCCACCACGCGGTCCTTGAGCGCGGGATGGAGATGCCACACCTTCTCGAGAAGCTCGCGCACATTGGTGGCGCCGTCCTCAACGGCAATCTCGTTTTGTCCGCTCGCGAACCCTGCCAGGTATGAAGGGATCCTCACCGTCACTGCCATTTATCTCGCCCGTGCCTTTGCTTTTTTGCCGGATTTGGATGCCGCCTTCCTGGCCGCCGATTTTTTCTTGGCACTCTTCTTTGCGCCTCCACTCCTGCGCGCTGAAGCTGCTCCCGGTGCGCCGTCGCCGACGACCGCCGCGTGTACACAGACGACCGGCGGCACTCCTTCCAGGATCGGTTGCCACGACTTGCCGTCATCATGGGAGCCATACACCATCCCGCTGCGTGTTCCAAAATAAATGCCTGCCGGGTCCAGTGTGTCTGAGGCCATTCCATCGCGCAGCACGGTTTCCATGGCGTTCTTCTGCGGAAGCCCTTTGGTCATAGGCTCCCAGCTTTTGCCTGCATTGCGCGTGCGATAAACGCGCAGCTTTCCTTCCGGCGTGCAGCGATACTCGTCCGACTCTATCGGGACGATATATGCTGTATCGGCATCATGTGGATGCGCCACCATGGAGAAGCCAAAGTCCGACGGTACGCCGTTAGCGATGTCCTGCCAGGAATTGCCGCCGTCATCGCTGCGATAAAGTCCCCAATGGTTCTGCAGGTAGAGCCGCTCCGGGTTCACCGCGTCGCGCCCGATCTTGTGCACGCACTGGCCAAACTCAGGATATTTATCCGGCATAAATTCTGCGCGAACGCCCTGGTTGCGCGCCTGCCATGTTGCACCACCATCATCCGTGCGGTAGCACCCACCGGTAGACATGGCGATGATCATGCTGTTGCGCTTGGTCGGATGCGGAACAATTGTGTGCAGGCACATGCCTCCGCCGCCCGGAGTCCATTTGGGCCGGTGCGGATGCTTCAGGAGTCCTTCCACCGGCGCCCAACTCTGGCCGGCGTCGCGGGAAACGAACAGGCAGGAGGGCTCCACGCCGCAGTAGATGGTGTCCGGCTCGTCCTTCGGCATGCAAAGCTGCCAGATGTTCTTGAGCGCCAAGCCCGATTCGGCGGGGAATTTGATGGCGTAGGTTTCCGGCTGCGTCACAGTCTTCCCGAAATCATCTGACGACGAGAGAAACGTTCCCCAGCGGAAGCTCTGGTTGCCCCACCACAGCCGGTTCCGCCCCGCGCGCGTATCCAGCGCCATGGTGTACACGGGCGATCCGACCGAGTACGGCCCGCCCACGCTCCAGCGCCTCCGCCCGGCGTCTGACCGCACGACAAACGCGCCTTTCATTGTGCCCACAAGAACAAGAACGTCGCCTCGCTTGGCAGATACATGCTGGACAGACGGCATGAAGACCTCCGACAAATTTTCAGGAAACCGATATTGTAAGACGGGCGAGAGCGTTGCGGGTTTGAGGAAAAAGAAATTTTTATTTTTTCCCGTCGAGCTCTCGATCTAGTCACGGCTACTATCGTTGCGCAACACTGAGCCGGTGGCAGCCAGCGCCTGGCAACTCCCAAAGTCAGCGACTAGCGAGGGTTATGAACGACTTCGCGAGTTTCAAGGGTTGGGAGAAACCTCACGCCCTGGTGTATCCAGGATTGCAGCGCGTACGTGCTCAAGTTGCCACTGCTGGACATCCGGGTAAGCCTCAGCCGCTTCATTGTTGTTGTCTACGTTTTCTGTTATCTGCGTTTTCTGCGTTCATCAGTGGCAAATCACCCCAGCTTCTTCCTCAATATTTCATTGACAAGTTCCGGCTTCGCCTGTCCTTTTGACGCCTTCATCGCCTGCCCCACAAAAAAGCCGATGATAGTCGTCTTGCCCGCCCGGTACTGCTCCACCTGTTTGGGATTCGCGGCGATTACTTCATCGATCAACCTTTCAATTGCCGCCGTGTCGGTGATCTGCTGCGGCTTTTCCCGCTCGTAAACCGCGGGGAAGTCTTCACCGGCGGCAAAGGCCTTATCGTAGAGATCTTTAAGTATCTTGCTGGAGATTGCGCCTTCTTCGAGCAGATCGGCGGAGAGCGCTACGCCCTTCATCGAGATTGGCGATTGCTCAATCGGGAGTTCCTTCGCTTTGAGTCGCCCCATCAACTCCGCCTGGACCAGATTGGCGACGCGCTTGGGACTCTTTGCCGCTCTGGCGGCTTGTTCAAACTGTTCGGCCAGGCTGCGAGTGGAGGTGAGCACCTGTGCGTCGTACTCAGTAATCCCGTAGTCGGCTACCATGCGCTTGCGGCGCGCGTCCGGCAGTTCCGGCAGCTTGTTGCGGATTTCTCTTTGCCATTCCTCGCTCACCACCAGCGGCAACAGATCGGGCTCAGGAAAATAGCGATAATCATGCGCTTCTTCTTTGGAGCGCATGCTGTACGTCCGTCCTTCAGCCGAATTGAATAACCGCGTTTCCTGGTGAATCTTTTCGCCGCTTTCCACCAGCTCGATCTGGCGGCTGATCTCGTACTCCAGCGCCTGCCGGACAAAGCGAAACGAGTTCACGTTCTTGATTTCAGTCTTTGTTCCGAACCTCTCCTGCCCGCGCGGGCGCACGCTAACATTGGCGTCGCAGCGGAGAGAACCTTCCTCCATGTTGCAGTCGCTGACGCCCGTGTAGAGGATGATCTCTTTGAGACGGGTCAGATACTCGAAAGCTTCGTCCGGCGTCCGCATGTCCGGCTCGCTCACAATTTCTATCAGCGGCACTCCCGTTCGGTTCAGGTCGATGGCGGTGCTCGTGGCTGAATCGGCAAATCCCTCATGCAGGCTCTTGCCCGCGTCTTCTTCCATGTGCAGACGCGTGATGCCGATCCGTTTCGCCGCGCCGTTCGCCGCCGGAATTTCAATGTATCCGTGCTCCGCCAGCGGCTTGTCGTACTGGGAAATCTGGTAACCCTTGGGCAGATCGGGATAAAAATAATTCTTGCGCGCGAAGATCGAGGTCTCGCGCAGTTGGCAGTTCAGCGCCTGCGCCGCCAACACCGCGAACTCCACGGCGCGCCGGTTCAGTACCGGCAGAGCTCCGGGCATGCCGAGGCACACCGGGCACACGTTTGTGTTCGGAGGCGCGCCAAACTGCGTGGAACATCCGCAAAAGATCTTGGTCGCAGTCAGCAGTTGAACGTGGACTTCCAGCCCGATCACGGGCTCGTATTTTTCCCGCACTGCGGCCGGAAGCTGCGCCGTGGTCGTCATTACCTCAAAATTATAGGCCAGCTTAGGGGAAGCTATTTCGGAGGCGGCTGCTGGTTTTGCTGGGGCAGTGGAACGTCAAAGTAGAAAAGCTCTTGCGTGCCGGATTTGATTCCATAAATATAAAGATGGGCGCCATCTTCGGGATCGGTGATCCCTGCAACGTCAAAGAAGAGGAAGCCGCTGTTGGTGGAATGCGGGGTGACCGGCACGCTGGCGAACATCGCCATCGGCACTTCGTCGCGCGCCTCCTTGCCCACCGGATCTTTGCTATGAGGGATCGGGATGGGCAACTGCACCTTGGGACGGCTGGCTGCCTTTTCCGGGCGCGAGATGCGGCGGAAAATGTCGTCGCGCATGGCGGGCTGGAGCTTCTGGCGATCGCCAGTTACCAGCTCGACCTTCATCGTGTCGAGCATCAGCGGCTTGTCACCATCGTTGGTAATAATGAGCCGGATAGGCAGGAATCCGTAATCCTTGTACTTGACCTTGAACACCGCTGCCTTTTCGGCACTAGTGAACGGGTCAATGGCGATGGTGACTTTCTCGTCGCTGTGCGCTTCGTGCGCAGGATAGCTGATGGCGGGGCCGGCCGGAGGCGGATTGAAACCTTTGTCGCTGCTGAAAGCGAGCACGGCAGCCACAAGCACCGGCACGGCAATGCGCCAGATTTTCACAGCCTTGATTATCCGGGAGGCGGGCGGTTTTCACAACCATTCTCAAGTTTTCGGATTCGGATGCGCAGCCGATAGAATGTCTCTTCTTTCATGTACATCGTTTACAGCCTGCTGCTCGGGTTCGCCGCGCTGATCTCGCTCCCCTGGTGGCTGCTGCAGATGGCGCGCCTGGGCAAGTACCGCGCCGGCTTCAGTGAACGCATGGGGAGAGTTCCGCCACGTCTGCGGCAAGGGAACGCCTCAGGCTCCATCTGGATTCACGCTGTTTCCGTGGGCGAGGTGCTGGCCATCAGCCAACTGGTGGGCGAACTCACCCGGCGCGAGCCGCAACGGCAAATTTTCGTATCCACCACGACGGCCACAGGACAGGCTTTGGCGCGCCAGCGGTTTGGCGAGAAGCGCGTTTTTTACATGCCACTCGATTTTGGCTTTTGCTTGCGACCTTACTTCGAATCGCTCCGGCCGGAGCTTCTGATCCTGGCGGAAACGGAATTCTGGCCCAACCTCCTGCATCTCGCGAAAAAGAATGGTGTACGGATAGCAGTGGCGAATGCGCGTATATCCGATCGTTCTTTCCCGCGCTACCGCCGCTTCCGCTGGTTCTTTTCGCGAGTGTTGTCAGACATCGATCTATTTCTCGCCCAGACGGAAGAAGACGCCGGCCGTCTCAAGCAGGTCGGCGCCCGAGCGGAACGAGTAGCTGTGAGCGGCAACTTGAAGTTCGACATCCGCCTCAGCGGCGAGTCGCCCATTGTCTCGCAACTCCGCAACGCGATCACCGCAAATGCGCCAGTTCTCGTTTGCGGCAGCACCACGGAAGGCGAAGAAGAGTTGGTTCTGCCTGCATTCCGGCAACTGTTACAACAGTTTCCTGAGACGGTCATGATTCTGGCGCCGCGCCATCCCGAGCGCTTTGAAAAAGTGGCCGGGCTGGTCGTGTCTTCCGGCTTAACTCTAACGCGGCGCAGCACCTGGGTTCCTGAGTCTGGAAGCATTCCGCCGGGCAGCATCTTTCTTCTCGACAGCGTGGGTGAGCTTGCGGCGGTGTATGCCCTCGCCGACGTGGCCTTTGTCGGCGGCAGCCTGGTACCGTTGGGCGGACACAACATCCTTGAGCCGGCGCAGCACGGGGTGGCGGTGCTCACCGGCTCGCATACTTTCAACTTCCGGGAGATCGTCCGCATCTTTCAGCAGAGCCGCGGGCAACAGGGTGCCGGTCTCCGAATCGTAACGGCCGAAAATCTCGGAGCCACGTTCAGCGAGCTGTTTCGCAATCCCGAGGAACGAAAAAAGCTCGGCCAGCGCGCCCGCGAGTTGTTCATTGCCAACACCGGCGCAACCAGCAGGACGCTCGCGGCTCTGCAGCCACTGCTGAACCGAACCACGGCAACTCATCAATGAAAACCCTTTCCACCATCTTCGGCTCAGGCGTGGCAATCAGAAATGCTTTCTACGATCGCGGCTTTCTTAAGACGCACCGCCTTTCCCGGCCCGTGGTGAGCATCGGCAACATCTCCGTTGGCGGCAGCGGCAAGACCCCGTTCGTGATTGCGCTGGGCGAAATTCTGAAGCAGCGCGGAATCCCGTTTGATGTTCTCTCCCGCGGCTACGGCCGAAGTGCGTCTGTCATTACGACTGTCAACCCAAACGGCACTCCGGAGGAGTTCGGCGATGAACCTCTGCTGATCACGCAAAGGCTTGGCGTTCCCGTGATTGTTGGAGCGGACCGATACCGGGCCGGACTGTTTGCGGAGCAAAACTTCGCCACCAAACTCCACCTGCTGGACGATGGTTTTCAGCATCGACGGCTGCACCGCGATTTCGATATCGTCATGCTCCCATCGTCAGACTTGCACGATGTATTGCTGCCTTTGGG
>DATNDP010000023.1:0-4623 GCA_035553195.1 Candidatus Acidiferrales bacterium | reverse complement strand
ATGCTGCGGATCATCTTGCCGCCGGGACCGATAAGGTCGCGAATCTTGTCCACCGGAATCTGCAGCGTGTAGATGCGCGGGGCAAACGTTGAAATCTGCTCGCGTCCGCCGGAAATGACTTCTTCCATCTTCTCGAGGATGAACATGCGCCCGCGCTTGGCTTGTTCCATCGCCTCGCGCATGATTTTGGAGGTGATACCCGTCACCTTGATGTCCATCTGCAGGGCGGTGATGCCCGTGCGCGTTCCCGCGACTTTGAAGTCCATGTCGCCGTAGTGGTCTTCAGCGCCGGCGATGTCCGTCAGGATGGAGTAATCGTCGCCTTCCTTCACCAGCCCCATTGCGACGCCCGCGACCGAGGATTCCAGCGGCACGCCGGCATCCATCAGCGAGAGCGAAGCGCCGCACACGGTAGCCATAGACGATGATCCGTTCGACTCAAGAATGTCAGAGACCACGCGAATGGCATACGGCCACTTTTCTTCCGACGGCAGGACGGCTGAAACCGCGCGTTCTGCCAGGGCGCCGTGCCCGACTTCGCGACGGCCCACCCCAGTCATGCGGCCCACTTCGCCGACGGAGAACGGTGGGAAGTTGTAGTGCAGCATGAAACGTTTCTTGGTCTCGCCTTCAAACCGCTCGATGCGCTGCATGTCGTCCGGAGTGCCGAGCGTGGTGGTCACCAGCGCCTGCGTCTCGCCACGTGTGAAGATGGCTGAACCGTGGGTGCGCGGCAGCACGCCGACTTCAATCCAGATCGGCCGGATCTCGTCGAACGCGCGCTGATCCGGACGCCGCCGCTGCTTCGTGACCTGCTCGCGGAAGATGCGCTCACGCAACAGTTCGTAATAATGGGAGAGCTTGCGCGGAGCGTCTTCGTCATCTTCGGGCAGCTCAGCCTTGAGCCGGTCTTTGATTTCCTTGACCAGGTTGTAACTTTCGAGTTTGGGATGCTTCTTTGTGTCCAGCGCGTCGGTCAGTTCAGCGCCGATCTTCTTGCGCAACTGCTCAAAATAGGCGTGGTCGTATTCCGGCGGCGCGATTTCTCGTTTCGGTTTGCCGCCTTTTTTCGCCAGATCGTCAAGTGCTGCGCAAATCTTCTTGATTTCCTGGTGTGCGAACTCGATTGCACCCAGCACCTGGTCCTCGCTCACCTCTTTGGCGCCGGATTCCACCATCACAATGCCTTCGCTGGTTCCCACCACCATGATGTTCAAGCGGCTTTCCGCCATTTCTGAATAGGTGGGATTGATAATGTAATCGCCATTGACAAAGCCCACGCGGACCGCGCCTACCGGCCCCTGGAAGGGAATGTCGGAGAGCGTCAGCGCAGCGGATGCGGCGTTGATGGCCAGCACGTCAGGATCGTTCTCCGTATCTGCGGAGAGAACCAGGGAGATAACCTGCGTCTCATGGCGAAAACCTTCAGGGAAGAGAGGACGGATGGGACGATCAATCTGGCGGCTGGTAAGAATTTCACGTTCACTGGGACGTCCTTCGCGCTTGATGAAGCCGCCGGGAATGCGTCCGCCGGCGTACGTGTATTCGCGATAGTCCACCGTGAGCGGGAAGAAATCAATTCCTTCCCTGGGTTCGGGTGCGCAGCAGGCGGTGCCGATGACGACGTTATCGCCCAGCCTCACAATGGCCGAGCCTTGCGCCTGTTTCGCCAGATGTCCTGTTTCGATTGAAAGAGTTTTGCCGCCTGCAAGTTCAACGGTGGCTGTTTGTTTCATGAGCTCCTCATTTCCAGGAGGGGCCAGAGTTGGTTAGCTGTGGCTGAGAGCATCTCTAATACGCGCGGCGAAAGACACGAACCTGGGCCCTCAAGTACGCGAATTTGTCTTGAGTGACTGCATTGCGGGCTTGAGGTTCATCGGCGGAAGAGGTAACGCCATGCGGAGTTTCTGGCGCGCTGGCCTGGGGCGCGTCCACCCGGGGATTATCAGATTCGTTGTTCTGCGGACTGATTCTCTTAAGCTTGGGATGCATACACACTTCCCTGCGGCTTTGACCTGGGTTTGAAACGTCCGATGATTCTCTTACTTGCGGATTCCAAGTTTCTGGATGACGTCTTTATAACGCTCGGTGTCGTATTTCTTCAGATAATCCAGCAGGCGGCGACGCTTGCTGACCATCATGAGCAGACCGCGCCGGGAGGCGTGGTCTTTCTTGTGCGTTTTGAAGTGCTCGGTCAACTCGCCGATCCGCTCACTCAGGATTGCAATCTGCACTTCCGGGCTTCCGGTGTCTGACTGGTGCGTGCGGAAACGGTTGATGACGTCTGCCTTTCGCTCTCTCGCTAACACTGAAACTGGTGCACTCCTATTTCTAAATCTCGTCCTTCTAGTGACTTAAACAGCCTAACACGTTCTCCGCGAAGCTGTAAACTGCAGCCCCAAAAATCGACCCGGGAGGCCAGCTCGTCTTGCACCATTTGACAGCCATTTGCAGCGGTTGTGATTTTGACTAGTTAAATGCAGTAAAAGACTTTGGGAAGCCCAGAAACCGTTCCGTGGTGATCTTGCAGCCCGGGAACATGCGCTGCAGCTTCTTCTTTGAGATCCATGTCACATCGTATTCGTAGGGTCTTTTAAAAAGCCAGCCATTCAACGTGAAATAGCGGAGAAAGCCAGGGGTAAGAAACTGGCGCGGAAGCCAATGCAGAAACGGCGTGGTCAGATGTGGGTCAAGGGGAAAGAGCCGCGAGGGCGTCTGGCAGTACACCTTCTTCCCAACGCGCATCATCTCGCGGGCAAACTGAAACTGGTTTTCCTCCGAGCCAACGTGTTCAATGACCGAATTAGAAAAGGCCAGGTCCACCGATTTGTCCCCAAAAGGTAAGGCGAGGCCGGAACCCAGAAGGTAAGGGAAGCCGTCCGTCTGCGCTGGCGCAAGCACGTTGAGCAACACCACACCCTCACGCCGTCCAATGATTTCCCATGTATAGTGCTCTCCTCCGACGTCCAAAATGGAGCGGCAGGAGCTGTATTTTGAAAGAAAGTCGCGGAACCGGCGCTTGCGGAAGAACTTCCGCACCGGCATCTGAAAGTCCTTCGGATGCATTTGCGAATTTATTCTATCGCAGTGAGCGACCTCGACCTTGGTGAATGGCATGTATATACTCGATCAGCCCTCATGAACCACATCCTGGTGATGCCTGCCCGAACTGAAGAGCTGAGAGCGGCGGCAATCGGGCCGGCTGTTTGCGCGCAGCCATGAAGATTGCCATTGACGTCCATAGCATAGGCGCGCAGGCCGGTGGGAATGAGACGTTCTACCGCCAGCTTCTGGAGGGGCTCGCCCAGGACCAGAGCCCGAACGAATACACGCTTTTCTATACCCGCCCGCAAGCGCCCACACTGGTTACTCCCGACGGGCGTTTTCACTGGACCCAGGTTCCGCAAAACCCAGTGCGGCGCATCTGCGTCTCTCTGCCGGGGATGTTAAGGGAACTCCAGCCTGACATATTTCACTGCCAGTACATTCTGCCTCCGCGTATCCGTTCGAAGACCGTGATAACAGTCCATGATCTGGCGCATGAGCGCCATCCGGAGTTGTCGCCGCACCTGGAACGGATGCGCATGCGCACGCTTGTTCCCTGGAGCGCCCGCCGAGCGGATCACATCATTACTGTCTCTGAGTATTCTGCAAACGATCTCGTGTCTTTTTATGGGATCCCGCGCAGCAAGATTACCGTGGCGTACCAAGCGCCTTCTCCGATGTTCAAGCCGAGAGATAGCAGCAGCGCCAAAGTGCGGCTGGAGAGAGCCTACGGAATCCGCAGCCCGTTCATTCTCTATGTGGGACGGCTGCAAGCGAGAAAGAACCTGGTCCGTTTAGTCGAGGCATTTGCACGCGTACACAATGACCACGCAGAGTTGAAACTCGTGCTGGTGGGTAAACCTGACCTGGGTTATGACAAACTGCGCGCGCGGATCAGCGAACTTAATCTGAGTGACGCTGTGATGTTCCCTGGTTATCTGTCCAGTGACGACCTTCCACTTTTCTACAACGGCGCTGAGATATTTGTTTTTCCGTCTCTTTTTGAAGGTTTCGGACTCCCAGTAATGGAAGCTATGGCCAGCGGTGTGCCCACGATCACATCCAACGGATCGTGCCTGGCCGAGGTGGCGGGAAACGGAGCGCTTCTGATCGATCCCTTGAGCACGGATTCCATTGCAGAGGCTATGAGACGCGTCCTGGACGATGCGGAGCTGCGACGGGAACTAATCGAACGCGGCCTGCAGAGGAGCGCCTGCTTCAGCACAGCGCGGTTTACTGCAAAGATTCTTGACGTCTACAGATCACTGGCTTGTTGAAGATCGGAAGGAAAAACGCTCACGCGTGACTTGCAGCCGGTTGGCCGTCGCGCGCGAGATACTGCTCCAGTCCCTTCTTCCAGTGCTGAAAGACGTTTCGCGAACTACGCTTTAGAGCTGCATTCTCCAGCACGGAATATTTTGGACGCGCAACTTTGGCGGGAAACTCTCCCGGACGGGCCGGCTCCAGGCGTACCCGCGTTCCAGTGAGCTCAAAGATGGCTTTGGCGAACTCATACCATCAGCATTCGCCTTCCGCGGTGGCGTGGTAGAGCCCGTAATCCGAGGCGCGGCTCAAGGC
>DATNDP010000022.1:0-6708 GCA_035553195.1 Candidatus Acidiferrales bacterium | reverse complement strand
GGAAACCTTCCGCTGAGCAGCGGCACAGTGAGCTTCAGCACAGCCTTGCTGGGAGGCGGAACGCACACCATCACTGCGCAATACAGCGGCGATGCAACCTTCAACGGTGCAGTTTCCCCCGCTCTGATACAGACGGTGAACAAAGTTCCGACAGAGATTGACCTGGAATTGTCGCTGGGTACCACGGCCTTTACCTCGGGGACGCCACTCACGTTCATCGCTAACATCAAGCCGGGCGCGGCCTCCGGGACCGTGGTGTTCTTTGACGGCGATACCGCGATCTCAGAACCCATCCCGGTCAACAACGGCTCGGCCAGTTTCACAACAGCGTCACTGGCTGTGGGATCGCACGCCATCCGCGCTCAATACAGCGGGGATGCGAACTTCAGCGCATCAGGTTCACAGGTTCACAAGCTAAGTATCAAGTGACCCGAAAAGAATCGCGTGATTGAACTTTCAGGGAGCCGCAGCAATGGGCTCCCTGTTTTTGTAAGTTGGCTGGATTTCAGATAGAGGGGGCGGGACGTGAAGGTTTAATGCAACGGCTTTTGTGTGACGCATGTGGCCCCGGACCACCTGAGAATTCGCGTCACCAGGGACGCAACAAAGGACCTGAAACCACGTACTTCTCCCGGCACGCTGCGATGTACCGCCCAGAGCATTCCATTTCTGGAGTAGAAACGCACTCTTGCGTTGGGCTCCAGCTCCTGCGCACCTTCCGTGACGAATTCGGCTACCCTGTTTCTTGTTTCACCTGCACCCGACACTACTGACACATCTCCTCTCATCCGGCAGACTCAAGCTGCGCTGTTCTCAGAAAATAAGTGATTATTAAGTTCTAACCGTTACGCGGGACAAATGTTGCGCGGATAAACCGGCCAACACTCACTCGACAGGCGCATACAGCTCGCGGCTCCGCGTTTCCATAATCGTGTCCAGGCCGCCAGTTACATACTGCTTGAAATAAGGCGCCCCTCGATGTGCCTCGAGCGCCGCCTGGTCCCGATATACTTCATAAAAAAGGAAGCGGCGCGAATCGTCAAGTGACTGGTGGCCAACGTACTGTACGCATCCCGGCTCCTTGCGCGAGTGTTGCTGGAGCATGCGGATGTATTCCTTGCACTGCACTTCCGTGCCCGGCCTGACGAGCATGTCAACCTTCAATACGATCATGATTCTTCTCGCCCCTAAAAATCATTAGACCGTCCCAGAGCTCATTTGGCTCTGACAATTTTTTCCGGACGCGCGATCACTTCGGCTTCGAACTCTGGCATGAACATCGTCTGCTCGCGCTCCGGGCCAGTGGAAACCATCCCGATCTTCGCTCCGCTCTCCTTCTCAAGGAAATGCAGGTACTGCTGGGCTTTTTTCGGCAGCTTGTTGAAGCTGGTAATCCCCTCAGTCGAGCTCTTCCAGCCGGGCAACTTCTCATAGATGCACTGGACCGTCTCAAACCCAGTCGCTAACGCAGGGATGGAATCTGTTTTCTTGCCATCCACTTTGTAGCCGACACAGACCGGAATTTCGTCCAGGTGATCAAGCACGTCCAGCTTGGTCACAACCCACCAGTTCACGCCATTCACCATCTGGGCGTAACGAAGCACAACCAGGTCCACCCAGCCGCAGCGCCGCGGCCGTCCGGTGACAGCGCCGTATTCGTTGCCGCGCTTGCGCAGTTCGTCGGCCACCGTGCCATCCACTTCCGTCGCAAAGGGGCCGCTGCCCACGCGGGTGCAATACGCCTTGGTGACGCCAACCACGGTCTGAATGGCGTTGGGCGGCACGCCGGTGCCAATCACAGCACCGCCCGCGCTCGCGCTCGAGGAGGTAACGAAGGGATAGGTTCCGTGATCGATGTCCAGCATAGTGGCCTGAGCGCCTTCAAACATGATGGATTCGCCATCCGCAAGCGCCTGGTTCAGCAATACTGCCGTGTCAGTAACGAACGGAGCGATTTTTTCTGCGGCTTCGGCATATTCGCGATACATTGAGTCGGGATCAAGCGGCTCAGAGTTGAACAGCGCATGCGCAATCATGTTCTTTTCCCGGCAGGCGTTCTCGATGGTGGCCTTAAGCAGCCGCGAATCGAGCAAGTCGGCCACGCGCAGTCCGCGCCGGCCCATCTTGTCTTCATACGCGGGACCGATGCCGCGAGATGTGGTGCCTATCTTCACGCGTCCGGGAGCGTTCTCCGCGCCCATTTCGATCATGCGATGGTAAGGCAGAATCACGTGCGCGCGGTTGGAGACGAAAAGGTTCCCGTCAATTTTCACGCCAGCCTGGCGAAGCATGCCTGTTTCTTTAAGGAACGCCAGCGGGTCCAGCACCACCCCATTTCCGATGACGGCGCGGCAGCCTTTTCGCAGGACGCCGCAGGGCACAAGCTGGAGCACAAATTTCTTGCCGCCGATGACAACTGTGTGTCCTGCATTATGTCCGCCGGCATAGCGCGCCACCACAGAGAAACTGTGGGAGAGCACGTCCACGATTTTGCCCTTGCCTTCGTCGCCCCACTGGGCGCCGACAATTACCGCCGTCTTGCCGCGCTTCACTCGATTGCACACTCCTCGCCCGCAATGACTTTCTCAGAGTTTCAAAGTTCCGGGAATTTCTGGACGGGAAAGTTCTTGGTGTTACCTGTAGATTCTAACAAAAGACGTCCCAGTACGGCAGAACAGTAAGGATGGAGATTTCTCGCATTTGCGGCCGTTTCGTGCTGGCGTTACCCTGATTGTGGCTCTATGCTGCCCTTCAAACTCGTTTATAGTGACGGCTATTATCTGCCGCTGGGCGCACATGTTTTTCCCGCGGAAAAGTACCGCCTTATCCATCGCCGCTTACTTGAGACGGGATTGGCCGAGCGCGAAGACTTCGTCGAACCCAAACCCGCCAGCGATGATGACGTCCTGCTGGTGCACACGCGCGAGTACGTACAGAAGCTGAAGACGGGGACCCTCTCCGCGATGGAAGAGCTGCAGATGGAGGTGCCCTACTCTACGGAGCTGGTGAAAGCCTTTTGGCTGGCTGCAGGCGGGTCGATCCTGGCGGCCGATCTGGCGCTGCATCATGGGGCAGCATTCAACATCGGCGGCGGCTTCCACCATGCTTGTCCCGATCACGGCGAAGGCTTCTGCGTGGTGCATGACGTGGCCGTCGCTATCAAGCGCATGCACCGGGAAGGCAGGATTACGCGCGCGATGACGGTGGACGTGGATGTCCACGACGGCAATGGAACGGCGGCGATTTTTCCGCCAAGAAACAGGCCGGGAACTCCCTTGCCCAGCGCAGGCTCCATCCGGCATGACCTGCGGCGCGCCGGCGCAGAGCTGGAACCGCTCGGGGCGAGCAACGGCGAGCTGGAGGTTTTCACCATTTCTCTCCACCAGGCGCACAACTATCCCGCGTACAAGCCGCCGTCTTCCATTGATATCAATTTGCCAGACGGCACCAACGATGAAGAGTACCTCGGCTGGCTTGATCAGGCGCTCAGCTCCGCTTTTCGCCAGTTTGAACCGGAGCTGCTGTGCTACATTGCCGGCGCGGATCCATATAAAGAAGACCAGTTGGGCGGCCTGGCGCTGACCATCGAGGGACTGAAAAAGCGCGACGAGTTGGTCATGCGCGTCGCCAAAGAACGCGCCGTTCCGATGATGGTAACGTTTGCCGGCGGCTATGCGCGCCGCGTGCAAGACACGGTAATGATCCACTGCAACACGGTGATGGCGGCGAAGGAAGTCTTCGACGCGAGGATGGGAAAATGAAGCAGATCCGGTTGTTGCTGTTTGTTGTTGCTTTAGTTCCGCTGGCTGCAAGTGCTCAATCGAAGGCCGCACCTGAGCTCAACCACGATCCGGATAAAGCGCTGATTAGCGCAAATGATGTTCGCCTGTTCTGGACGGCGTACGATCTGTGGGTCAACCGTGATCAGGGCGCTCCGGATAAGCTTGCAGGCGTGCTTCAGCATGAGTACCTGGATAAAGGGTCCGAAGGACTCAGGAGTTTCATCCCCAATCGGATCATCAGCGCTGATCACCTGGCAAGCTTCATCCTCGGGCACCGCAGCTACTACGAGGCTGTCCGCCACAACACGGAACAGATGGAATCCTTTATCCCGGAGATCCGTAAGAACTTTGTCGCTTTCAAAAGTCTCTATCCAAACGCATCATTTCCAGCGGTGTATTTCGTTATAGGCGCCCAAAACTCGGGTGGAACAAGTTCGGACCACGCGCTCATCATTGGATCTGAAATGTTCGGTCAGGGAAAAGGCTACCTTCTGCAGTTGGCCGACGTCGTGCCTCTCGTTGTGCACGAGCTGACGCACTTCCAGCAAAAGAACCCACCCGGCAGTGACCTTTTCCATGTCGCTATGCGCGAAGGGGGAGCAGACTTTGTGGCAGAGCTGGTTTCGGGGCGGCACATTGACGAGGAAACCAAGCCCTACGGCGACTCGCATGAAGAAGAGCTTTGGCGCCAGTTCCAGCGAGATGTCAGGAGCGGCGGAAAGGTCGGTGACTGGATGTACGTTTTTGAACCCGGAGACGGGAAGCCGCGCGATCTGGGGTACTACATGGGGTATAAGATCTGCCAATCCTTTTATCAGATCAGCCGCGACAAACAACTGGCTTTGAAAACGATCATAGAGATGCGATCGCCCGACGACATTCTCGCCAACAGCGCCTACGAAAAGAGATTTAACTGATGCAGTTGCAATTGGTGAGGCACGCCACCCTGCTGATTGAGTACGCAGGCATGCGGCTCCTGGTTGATCCCATGCTGAGCGACACCGGCGCCATGGCGCCCATCCAGAATTCTCCGCAGCCGCGAAACAATCCGCTGGTTCCACTCCCGTGTTCCGCGGACGAAGTGCTGGATGGAGTGCGAGCCGTGCTGGTGACCCACACGCATCGAGATCACTGGGACGACGCGGCGATCCAGTCGCTGCCCAAAGACCTGCCGCTCTTTTGCCAGCCGGAAGACCTTGCAAAGATGGAAGCCACCCATTTCGTCAATGCGGCGGCCGTTAGCGGCCAGCGCCACTGGAGCAAGATCTGCATTACGCGCACGCATGCGCAGCACGGTACCGGTGAGATCGGCAAAGCCATGGCGCCGGCTAGCGGCTACGTCTTGCAAGCTGAGGGCGAACCCACGCTGTACGTCGCCGGAGACACCATCTGGTGCCCGGAAGTGGCTGAGGTAATCCAGCGCTTTGAGGCCGAGATGATAGTGGTGAATGCCGGCGGAGCAAGGTTCCTTGAAGGTGACCCTATTACCATGACAGCAGAGGACGTGGTGCAGGTTTGCCGCGCAGCTCCCAACGCCGAAGTGGTAGCTGTGCACATGGAGGCGATCAATCACTGCCTTCTCACACGCAATGATCTGGCGCAGGCGGCCAGAGCAGCCGGAGTGAACGTGAAGATTCCCGCAGATGGCGAAGTGCTCTGAAAAGCCCTACAGGTAATTGTGAGAAACGCAGAGTGGACAAATGCCCCGTTGAACGCGGTCGCGATTTGTTGAGGTGCTTGGAGCCCACAACGTACTCGCGTTTCCTTTTATATGCACCTCATCGTTTCTTCGCTGTTGATTTTGGGGCCGGCCTTGCGGAACCGGTTTGCGGCGCGCCAACAGACGGCCGAGAATCACAGTAGTGCAATGCGACAGCCGGGGTTCCACTCCCCTCGACGAGGGTGATGACGTAGAGGCGATCGTATTCGTTTTCTGGTACCGGCTGCGCTGCTCCCGCCTGTAGGCGAGGAATGATGACCGGCAAGCTGTCACGGTCGGCTACCACCAGAGCGTTACCTGACCGGGCGAAAAGAACATCGCGGACCAGAGTGCTCGTATCGCGCACGGGAACCATGGAAGGCTTTATTTTTAGATTGCTTGCAAGCGCCGCGGCAGTCTCCTGCGTCGCCTTCACATCCGAAACAAAGATCTGCCGGATGCCGGAATCCTGAAGAGTTCGTTCCAGGCACTCGCTTCTCTTCACGCCCGCCGGGCTCAGGGAGGCGCTCGCAGAGCTGGAAACGCGCTCCGCATGACGAACCAGGAAGATTGTGCGTCCGGATTGCTGGGCAAGGGCAATATGCGGGGCGAACATGAGTGCTACAAACGCTGCTGTTGAACAAGTCTTCATGAGCCAACCTCAAACGAACTACTGTGGTGATCCCGTTTTCTGTGTTGTGGAATAAGCTCCGGGAACAGTCCTGCCGGATGCACGCGCGGGAACCTTGTCAGCGGGAGGCGGAGCAGGCAAGCGAAAGAACTTTTCATTGAGCTCAACGTGCGTTTGTCCCGACGCTTCCTGTATCGCGCTTGCGAGCCTCTTCTGGTAAAGTTCGCGGGCTACTTCGTCCTTCACGTTCTCCAGCGGCAGAGTTGTCCGGCTGCGGACTTTGTAAATTGTGAATCCTGAAGAATCGGTTTGGAGAGGGCTGATCTCTCCGCTCTTGAGCGCAAACAATTCCGGTTCTACGGTTGCGGGCAGAGTGCCCTTACGCCGCACACCGATATCGGTGCTGGCAGGAGCATTTAGTCCCAGCGCAGTGTAAGCCGCGATTTGGAGTTTGCTAGCGGCTTCTCCTTTGACGGTCTTCTGATATGTTTCTGTGGCGACTTGCTGGGCTTTATGTTCGAACTCCGCCTGTTTGTCTTTCGGCAATCTGGGATTCATTCTGGGAATGAAAATGCGATCGAGTTCCAACTGATCGA
>DATNDP010000021.1:0-2321 GCA_035553195.1 Candidatus Acidiferrales bacterium | reverse complement strand
CCGGATGGTTTCCCACGCATATGTCTACATGGGTGATCGAACATAAGAAAGAAGATCTGCTCCCACACATTCCCTTGCGACGATTTGGCAGTGATCATGATCTGAAAGGCGCTGCCGTTTTTCTCGCCTCCGCCGCGTCTGACTACGTGACCGGACATGTGCTGGTGGTCGATGGGGGCCAGACCGCTTGAGGTTTGCTTTCGCATGAATATTCCACTCACTCCAATCCGCTTCCTGCGCTACGCGGCCCAGCAATTTCCCGGCAAAACAGCCGTAATCTGCGGTAATGAGCGATTCACTTATTCGCAATTTGCTTCGCGGGCTTCGCGGCTTGCCGGGGCGCTGCGGGAAATGGATGTGCAGCCCGGAGACCGGGTCGCCTATCTGAGCGGCAACTGCCATCGACTGCTTGAGGCTTATTACGGAGTGCTTGAAGCGGGTGCGGTCCTGCTGCCGCTTAATATCCGGCTCACGCCAAATGAGCTGGCCTATATCCTCAACGATTCAGGAGCAAAAGTTCTCATTTTCCAGGAGCAGTTTTCTCCCATCGTTGAAGGGTTCCGCAACGAGTTGCAGAGCGTAAGAAAGTTTGTAGGCCTGGATCACGCGCCATCGCAGAGCTGGGCGGTGCAGCAGCGTTATGAAAATTTAATAGCCACAGCCGCTCCTTATCGCACAGACCTCATGCAGGTGGACGAAAATGCATTGGCGGAGCTTTTCTATACCAGCGGCACCAGCGCCAATCCCAAGGGCGTGATGCTCACCCACCGCAACATTTATCTGCATGCGCTGAACGTGATTGTCGTGTTCAACACCGGACCGGACACGGTGGAGTTGCACACCATTCCACTATTCCACGCTAATGGATGGGGCGTAGCCCACTCGGTGACGCTGGTAGGCGCCACGCATGTGATGATCGGCAAATTTGATCCGCCGGAAGTCTTTCGCTTGATCGAACAGGAAAAAGTCCACGCCTGCAGCCTGGTGCCGACGATGGCCACGGCGCTGGTGAACTGCCCTGAGCGCCCCAAATATGACCTGAGCAGTCTCAAGCGCATCACGCTCGGCGGCGCTGCCGCTTCGCCCACGCTGGTACGCCAGGTGGAGGAACGCATCGGCTGCATCTGCTTTTCCGGATACGGCCTTACTGAAACCTGTCCCGTGCTTACCACCGCCCAGGTCAAGGCTGGAGTGGATTGGCAGGATGAAGAACGGTTTGAAGGACAGGCACGCACCGGTTATCCCCTGCCGGGAGTGGAAATTCGAATTGTAGATGCAGACGACCTTGACGTTCCTCACGATGGAGTAAGCATTGGCGAAATTGTGGCGCGCAGTGACGGTGTAATGGCAGGTTACTGGAAGCAGCCCGAAGCTACGGCAACCGTTATGCGCGACGGCTGGTTCCATACCGGCGATATGGCCACCATGGACGAGAACGGCTACGTTCTGATCGTTGATCGCAAGAAAGACATCATCGTGAGCGGCGGAGAAAACATTTCCTCGTTGGAAGTGGAAAAGGTCATGCTCGCCCATCCTGCTGTTTACGAAGTCGCTGTCATCCCTGTTCCCGATGAACGCTGGGGTGAAGTGCCCAAGGCGATTGTCTCATTGAAGCCAGGAATGCAGTTGAGCGAAAGCGCGCTGATGGAATTTACCCGCAGCCGCCTCTCGCACTACAAATGCCCGCGCTCTATCGAGTTTATGGAAGTCCTGCCGAAAACAGGCACAGGCAAGATCCTGAAGAAAGAACTGCGCAAGAAGTACTGGTCCGGAACAGAGAGTATTCGTCCGGAAATGGCGAGCAAAAAGTAGTGCTTACCGCAAAGGTCGCGAAGAACGCAAAGGAACAACGGATAGTATTCTTGCCGCCATTGCGTCCTTAGCGTCCTTGCGGTGAAAACGGAAGAATTATGAAGCTTCTCGAAGGCAAAGTAGCCATTATTACTGGCGCGGCACGCGGCATCGGGCAGGCAACAGCGGAATTGTTTGCCCAGCACGGCGCCAAAGTTGTGATGTCTGACATCGATCCAGGTCCGTTGAACGAGGCTGCCGCTGTTATCCAGAAATCGGGTGGACAGGTGCTGGCTTTCTCCGGAGACGTGACCGACCCTCAATTCCCTGATCGCCTGATCAAAGCTACTCTAGAAAAGTTCAGCGGTCTGGACATCATCGTCAACAACGCCGGTTACACCTGGGACGGCGTGATCCACAAGATGACAGACCAGCAATGGCAAGCCATTATTGATTGCCATCTTACGGCGCCATTCAGGATCATCCGCGCTGCATCCAGCTTTATCCGCGAAACAGCGAAGAAGGAGCAA
>DATNDP010000020.1:0-19305 GCA_035553195.1 Candidatus Acidiferrales bacterium | reverse complement strand
TTTGTTTACGAAATCTGTGGCGCTCGCGGCGACTGGACGCCACAACACTTTATCGACGATACCATCCGCCAGGTGCGCGAAACCGTAGGCGAAAAGGGAAGAGTGATCTGCGCGCTTTCAGGAGGCGTTGACTCGGCAGTCGCGGCCACGCTGGTCAACAACGCCATCGGCCGCAGGCTGGTCTCGATCTTTGTCAACAACGGCGTGCTGCGCAAAAACGAGTTTGAAAAGGTACAGCAGAACCTTCGCGACAAGCTCGGCCTGAACCTGGATGCGGTTGACGCGAGCAAGCGCTTCCTGGACAAGCTGGCCGGCGTCACTGATCCTGAAAAAAAGCGCAAGATCATCGGCAATGAGTTCATTGAGGTATTCGATCAGGAGGCGCATCGTCTCGAAAGCACCGTCGGGAAAGTGGAATGGCTGGTGCAGGGAACTCTTTATCCTGACGTAATCGAATCGCGCAGCGTGCGTGGCCCCTCCCAAACCATCAAGAGCCATCACAATGTGGGTGGCCTGCCGGAGAAGATGAAGCTCAAGCTCATTGAGCCTTTAAAAGATTTGTTTAAGGATGAGGTCCGCCGCATTGGCCGCGAACTGGGAATGCCGGAAGACATTCTGCAACGACAGCCGTTCCCAGGGCCCGGTCTGGCGGTGCGAATCCTGGGCGAGGTCACACAGGAACGCATCTCGCTGCTCCAAGAAGCCGACGACATCGTAGTGAACGAAATACGCCGCGCTGGACTTTACACCCAAATCTGGCAATCGTTCGCGGTGCTGCTACCGGTGATGTCGGTCGGCGTGATGGGCGATCAGCGGACCTATGCGTATACGTGCGCGATTCGCGCCGTGCACTCAGAGGACGGCATGACCGCCGATTGGGTGCCGCTGCCCTACGACGTCCTCAAACGCATCTCCAGCCGGATTGTGAACGAGATTAGGGGGATCAATCGCGTGGTGTACGACGTGACTTCCAAGCCGCCCGGAACGATTGAGTGGGAGTAACCCAAACCTCTGAAACACGGAGGAACAGAGGAAGGGGAGGAACTCCAAAATTTCTGGTGCTCATCGATGCAGTTTGGGTCGACAGTACGCAACAACGATGCTCATCCCTCCGCTAACTCCATTCCTCTGCGTTTCGATGCTTTTGGGCTATGCCGCCCACGGGATTGCCCTCTTATTCCACGGGCTTTCCGGATAGCGCTGTTTCAGTTCAGTGACCACGTTCCCCAGTGCATGATGGTCATGGGTTCGCTGATACTTGGAGACACCCAGCCAATACACAGCAGCCGGCGCAATGGATGCAGTGGGATATTTATCGATGATCTGCTGAAACAGCTTTTCCGCATCGCCCCACTGCTTTTTCATGACGGCCACGCGCGCCAATCCCATCAGGAGCTGTGCAGAGAAATCATCTTTCGGCAGGTATCCCTCGATCCGGAAGCGCTCCTTCCCGTTCTCATCCAGTATCAGAACGGTTGGCGTCCACACAGACTCGAAGCGCCCAAAGCCAGCAGGATTTTCCTTGATGTGAACTCCGATTGGGATGAAGTTCTGTTCGATAAATGCTGCCACTTGTGCATCACCGTACGACTCGGCTTCCAGCCGAGCGCATGCCCCTCAGGCGGGAGCGGCGCTGAAGTCCACCAGAATCGGTTTGTGTTCCGTTTTGGCTTTGCTCAGCCCACTATCAATGTCTTTGATCCAGTTAACTGCCATAAGACTCTCCTTAGCCAGTTTCTTGAAATGCAGTGGAATTTGATGCCGTATGGCGCGCGACTTGCGCTACGTTGACGCGCTGGTGGTGCGTTCTTCCAGCGCAAATATGTTCCTGGACTACTTCAACGTTGGTTTAGTCGCCTGCCATCGCCGGTTCCCGCACTTCATAAAGCGAGAACCACGGCGTGGCGGCTTTCAGCCGCTCGTTTACATTGTTGATGTTCTGTACGCCTTCGCTCTGCAGCCATTTCCTGAAAGCGTCAGCGCCCTGCTTGGCATACACAGGGATGCCGTCCTTCCAGGTGGCGCGTCCGCAGAGGACGCCATTGAATTTCACGCCGGCTTCTGCCGCCAGGGCGAGAGACTCATTGAACTCGGCATTGCTGACGCCGGCTGAAAGATAAATGAACGGCTTTGTAGCTACGGCAGCGGCGCGGCGGAAGTGCTCCATGGCTTCCTGTCTTGAGTACGCTTTTTGCCCACCGAAGGATTTTGCCCCTTCCACAAACTTCATGTTGACGGGAACTTCCACTTTCAGCACATCAACGCCGTATTTGTCTTTTGTAAACTCCTCCATGGAGCTGGCCACCATGTCAGGTTTTTTCTTTGCGAATTCAAAGCCCTTTTCGTCGGCACCTTCTTCGTAACAGACGAACTCAAGGAAGAACGGAATGTCGTTGGCGCGGCACTCATCGCCGATGCGTTCCACCCAGGCATGCTTCTTGTCGTTAATGGCGGGTTCATCGGACGGGGTGTAGTAGAGCAGGACCTTCACGCAGTCGGCGCCCGCGGCCTTAAGTCTCTGCACCGACCAGTTATCCAGCAGGTCAGGAAGGCGCCCCGGGCCGGTTTTGTCATATCCCGTTTTCTCATAGGCCAGCAGCAGGCCGGCATTCCTCGCGCGATTCCGTGAGGCGGGCAAGCCCCATTCTGGGTCCAGCAGTATTGCGCTGGCATGCGGAGTCAGCACCTCACTGACCAGCGTTTTGAATTCCTCCATCATCGCATCAGTGATGTCGCCCCCTTTTTCTTTGGCAAGAGCTTTCTTAAGCGAGCCGCGCTGATCCATGGCAGCGGCGGCAATCACGCCCCGGCTGTCTGAAACACGTTTCATTCCGGCAAGTTTTCCAGGAGTAATCTTCACGGCTATACCCTCCTCTAACGCTTTGGCGGTGTTAGGCTACGACCAAAAGAAGAATGGCTGGCCCAAAGCGGCCAGAAGCTAAGATGCTGAATCGCTGCACAGTATTGCCTGGCAGCAGCCGACCCATCGAACATTGTACTAAATCGGAAGGGCTCCAAAGTCGCTGCTGCTTGCATCAAGAAAATTGGCCGTTATAAAATTCGCCCCAAATGAAAGCGATGCAAGCGAAGAACAAATCTCCGAATCGGGAAAGACCACTAAGGCCTGTAGCCAAGAACCCCGGCGGGGGGCCGGGAAGATTTCACGAGCGCGGCAAGCATGGCAAGATGTTTTTGCCCGGAGCACCAGTGCCGGAAACCGGCATTTATGAAGTGCTTCACGATCGCCAGCATCGTGAGCCACATGAAGTGGTGATGCACCGCGGCGACCCGTTTCCGCCCTGCGACCAGTGCGACATGCGCGTTCGCTTTAAGCTGGTGCGCACAGCGCCTTATATCTTTGACGATGAGGATTTTGTCGAAGAGCCTTAAAGCGGTTTCTGCCACATTAGGAAGTGGGAAGCAGCGGCAAGTCCTTGAGAATGGCCCTTTGCCGCTCGATCAACGATTGAACACCGCGCGCGGCCAGTTCCATCATCTCCCTGAGTTGGCGATCATCAAACGGATGCTGCTCAGCCGTGGCCTGAATTTCAACGATCCTCCTTGCGCCGGTCATTACGAAGTTCAAGTCCACCTCGGCTTGAGAATCTTCCTCGTAGCAGAGATCCAGCAGAATAGATCCTTCCACAATGCCAACGCTGACAGCCGCAACAAAATCACGGATAGGGGCCGCCTTCAACGTTCCTGCCTCAACCAGCTTTTGCATTGCCAGTCCCAGCGCGATGAAGGCCCCAGTGATGGAAGCTGTCCGTGTGCCACCATCGGCCTGAATCACATCGCAGTCAAGCGTAATAGTGCGTTCGCCCAGCCGACGAAGGTCTACCGCAGCGCGAAGAGCGCGGCCAATTAGTCGCTGGATTTCATGCGTTCGGCCACTCTGGCGTCCACGGCTTGCCTCCCGCGGGGTGCGGGTGAGGGTGGAGCGAGGAAGCATGCTGTACTCGGCAGTGATCCAGCCCTTTCCCGAGCCCTTGAGGAACGCGGGTACCGTCTCCTCTACTGAGGCATTGCAGATCACGCGCGTGTTCCCAACCTCGATCAGCGCCGACCCTTCAGCCATGGACACGAAATCAGGGACAATGTTCACTGGACGCATCTGGTCGGGAGCGCGATTATCGGACCGGAACATCACGTCTTTATTTTTCAATGTCAATCAGCTCGATGCTTTCTATGGGGTGGCCGAGGAACTTTTCCCCCAGCCTGCGAAACTTCTCCACTGAATCAGTAGCATAACAGCGGAGCGTGCCAACAGAGCTCTCCGACGTGTCGGGACCAAGGAGCTGAAACACCTTTGCCGCAGTTGATTCCGCCGAATCCACGATTTCGATGTGTGCTGGCGCTACGCGGCGGAGCAAAGGGCGGATCAAAGGGTAGTGAGTGCAGCCGAGCACAAGGACATCAGCATTGTGTGCTCCGTCACTGAAAATCTCATCTATATAAATGTGGGCAACCCGTTCTGTCACCGGGTGCTCCACCCAACCCTCTTCCACAAGTGGAACAAACAACGGGCACGCTCTTTCCGTTGCCTGCAAGCCGAAATTCTCGAGAGCACGCCGATAAGCATGGCTGGCGACTGTGGCTTCAGTGGCAATCACCGCGGCCCGCCGAGTCCTGGAGATTTCGGCTGCCCGCTCTGCGCCCGGCTCAACGACGCCCACGACGGGGATCTTGATCGCAGCCCGAATATCATCGAGTGCGAGCGCGGTGGCCGTATTGCATGCGACTACCAGCAGGCTGATGCCGTGCTGCTCCAGAAACTGTGCGCTGGCAATCGCGTACTTGGCGACCGTGCGCACTGACTTCGCGCCGTAGGGCAGATGGGCCGTGTCGCCGAAGTAGAGATAGTCAGCCCCGGGGAGCGCATTGCGAAGCTCGCGCAACACTGTAAGTCCGCCAAATCCGGAATCAAACACCCCGATGACGCGGGCCACTATTGAAACTCCCTGGCAAGCTCATGAACGGCGCTAACCGGATAGAACGATACCAGGTCGGCATGACCTGCAAGCGTTTGACGCTCTCTGCCTTCGACCAAAAATTTCACTTTGCTGATACCGGGAACGTTGGCATTTAACGTTTCAATGAGAGAGGTCAGGGTCATTTCTTCGAGCAATGCGCCTGAGCGGTGTCCATCAGCAAATTGCGCGGTAGTATCCACGATGACTGTGTCGGGATTGAGAAAGTAAACATCTTTGATGTCCGCGCCCTTGGCCAAAGGATGAGGCGAAGGTGTTTGCAGATACTGGGCAAGGACGGCGCGCAGCGCAGCGCGGGCGCGCAGGTCGCGTTCGTCTGGCATGAATGCCTGCGTGGTGCGCCAGCGGAGGGCGAGATCGTCATCGTAGGCCACCAGTACTCGTATCGTTTCTTCCTTCCCCTGGGCTTCGGGTCCTTCCGGCGCTGCGGCGAGTCCCTGCTGAGTCTTTACTTCCTCCGAATGACGAAGTTCAATGATGAAAATTCCAGCGATCAAAATGGCCAGCAACAGGAACGAGATGGCGATTTGGAAGTGACGCGGGATCACCTTCTGGCTCCCAAACGCTCGCGATTTTGCTCCACCGCTGATGCTACGGCCGCAGCCACCGCGCTTTGCACCTTGGAATTCAGAAGAGACTTCACGTCCGCGCGATCGGTTGCCATTTCCAAAGCAATCGCCGGTGCCACAATGTTATTCAGTGGCCGCAGGAAAGCTTGCAACTCCAGCGTCTTGAAATCTCGTTTCTGCAACTCACGACTGATGGACCGAGCCACGGCATTGCTTCGCGCAAGCGCGCCTGACTGCGCGCTTTCCCAGGGAAGGAAGCTCCCAACCGCCGGCTGAGGAGCCGCCAGAATAGAGGAGTAAACGCGCACTCCCCGGCCAGGTTCGGCGGCGTGGAGCGCGATGTAAAGCGCTTCGTGCTGCTGGTTGCAGAGCTCGGCACGGTGCTCAAGGCTGATGGTTGTATCGGAATCCCTCAGGAGGCGAGCGGAAATGCCGCGTTCTTCCAATTCTTTGCGTAAGAGCCGGGCCAGTGACAAGGTGAGGTCCTTCTCGAATATTTTGGGCGCCAAAACCGCTCCCTTGTCGTCGCCGCCGTGGCTGGGATCAATCAACACGAAAAATTCTGGAGCGGGCGGCTTGCCAGTAGCTGCTGGAGTAGGGGACGGAGTTGCCGGAGGAGCAGCGGCCGTGGCCGGCCCCGATGATGCGATTTGAGATACTGCACCCGGCCCGCATAGCAGGCACAGGAGCACAGCGCCTGCTGTGCCGGCGTTCAAAACTCGCTTACTCCAGAGCATAGATGGTGAGCCCGCTCAGGAGTTTGGGATAAAAATCAGTGGACTTTTGCGGCAGGACTTCTCCGCCGAACGCAATATCGCTTACCTGCTCTATTTTGGCGGCATTCATCAGAAAGGCCACGTTGGCGCCCTGACGCACCCATGAGATCGCTTCAAAAGCATCGCGCTCGTATTTCACGTGCTCCTGGTTGCGAATGGCTTCCTCCGAGATGCCGAGAATCCGTTCCAGCAGCAGTTTGTGCAGTTGCACTACATCGAGCTTGCGCTGGCGCGCGGAAAAGCTGGAGAGCGCTTCCTGCACGGCGCGCTCTTTTGCCCGCAAAAGATACGGCCCCTGCCGTGTCACCGCGACAAAAGCGGTCCCGTTTTCGCCCGCCTCTTCCAGCAGCGTGGTCGCGCTGCGGCTTTCTGTTCGCAAGTCTATGCGATCAATGTCAAAAAAACGTTTGGCTGATTCCAGCATGCGTTCACGGTCAAAACTCACCAGCCCGTGCACGATGCGGTGCGTGGGCAGGATCACCAGACCACGGCTTTCCATTGGGACCAGCGTCATCATCACGAACTCATAGCCCGCGTTTCGATCCGTGCTTGCAGCCTGTTTCCTGCGCTCATCGCGATAAGCGAGGGCCGTCTCGTACCGGTGGTGTCCATCCGCGATGAGCAGATTCTTGCCAGCCATGAAGCCCTGGATCAAGCTGATCATGGCTGGGTCTTGGATGCGCCACACGCGATGAAGCACCTCATACTCATCCAGAACGGAGATCTCCGGTTCATCTGCGGTCTTCTTTGCCAGAAGTTTTTCCAGCTCGGCCTGCGGATCGCTGAAGAGCATGAATATCTGGCCAAAATGCGCTCTGGTTGCTTTCAACAGGTTAAGGCGATCAGCGCGGGGCTTGGCCAACGTCTGTTCGTGGCGAAAGACCACGCCATCAGCATAGTCGTGGATGCGTCCGAGAGCGATCAGTCCACGCCGCTCCGCCACATCGCGGGTGCCCGGCGCCGTAAACGTCTGAGAGTACACGTAGAGAGAAGGTTCCGCGTCCTGCTTGAGTATGCCGGCAGATCGCCAGTCGTGCAGATATTCAGCCGCCCGGGTATAGGAATTGAAAGTGGGAGTGTCAGTGTCACCGGGTTTTCCCAGAATAATCCGGACCAGGTTATGCGGGCTCAGGTCGTAATAATGCGATTGCATTTCCGGGGTGATTTTGTCATAGGGCTGAGTGACCACATCTTCCAGCTTTACCTGCTCAGGGTCGTAGCGAAGCGCTTGAAATGGAATGATTTCTGCCATCGTTCGTTAGGGCCTGATTGCATTCTACCAAGCACACCGGAAAACCTGCTGAATCTGAAAAACATCAAAATCTGACAAGCGGTGACTTACAACCGCCCTCGCCGCTTTAAAGGTTTTTATATCAACGATCATGCCGCTGTGGTAACATCGGCCTAAAATGAGGTTCCATATGGCCCGCTTCCAATGCTGCGGGTATGGTGCATCCCATCCCCCGATGGCTCGTTTTTCAACCCCTTACCGGACCCTGGCGATCCGGTGCGTGATCGTGCTGGCCGTCTCGCTTGGCCTGGCTGCGCACTGCAGGGCCCAGGATGATGTCAACGTACACATCCAGCCGCGACCGGAAGCGCCGAAGCCACCTGAATCGCCACAGCCGACTCCGGCCAACCTCCCCACCGATGATCCGGGCCTCAAGCTGAACCACGGCAAGCCTCTGCAGGTTGACGTGGATCTGGTTCTGGTGAACGTGACTGTCACGGACGACTGGAACCGCATCGTAACCGGGCTGGACAAGGACAATTTCACCATCATGGAAGGGAACCAGGTCCAGCAGGTCAAGCACTTCTCTACAGAAGACGCACCCATTTCACTGGGCGTAATTTTTGACATGAGCGGGAGCATGTCCGACAAAATCGAACAGGCACGCGCCGCCGTGATCGAGTTCTTCAAAACCGCCAATCCGCTGGATGAGTTCTTCATGATCACCTTCAATGATCGCCCTGAGCTCCGGGCCGATTTCACCAAATCGGTTGAAGACGTCCAGGGTAGGTTGGTGTATACGGTGCCCAAGGGGAGTACAGCGCTTCTCGATGCAATTTACCTGGGCATCAGCAAAATGAAGGACGCGCGCAATCCAAAGAAAGCCTTGCTGATCATTTCTGATGGCGGCGACAACCACAGCCGCTACACGGAAAATGAGATCAAATCCATGGTGAAAGAGGCCGACGTGCAGATTTATGCCATCGGTATATTCAGCGCCTCGCCTGCCCAGCCGGAGGAAATTGCCGGGCCCGCGTTGCTGGGCGAAATCACCAATGTGACCGGAGGGCGCTTATTCACTCTTAGCAATCCCAATGACCTGGCTGATGTGGCTACGAAGATTGGAATAGAGCTGCGCAACCAATATGTACTCGGATACCGTCCAAACAACAAGGCCAAAGATGGCCGGTGGCGCAAAATCAAAGTTAAGCTCGCTCCGCCCAAAGGGCTGCCACATCTGAATGTTTATTCCAAGACGGGATACTATGCACCTTCGCAATAAAACGGTTGTCGGCGTCCTCCTTCTCTGGATATTGGCGTTCGCAAGCTTGTCGTACTCGCAAACCCAGCCGCAAACGCAATCCAGCCCAGGCAAGGTACAAGCCACGCCGCTGCCATCGGATGTGGACCCCAGCGATCCCGCTTTGCCGGTGTGGGCACGTCCCGCAGCACCGCCAAAACCGGCGCAGCCTGCGGAAACGGCCGGGAATACGCCATCAACGACGAAGCCGAACACGCTGCCGCCTGATCTGCAACCGGAAGGTGGAGTGGTTGGACAGGTCACCAAGGGCGACAAAGGCTTCATTTATCGGCAGCGCGTTGACGAGGTGACGCTGCACGCGACGGTGCTTGACCGGAACCACCATATTGTTACCGACCTGGGCGAACGCGATTTCACTGTCTACGAGAACGGCGAACCGCAGCAGATTAAGGATTTCAGGCGCGAGGATGTCCCTGTTTCCATCGGCATCCTGGTGGACAATTCGGGCTCCATGCGGACCAAGCGCAACGCCGTGAGCAAGGCCGTGGTAAACCTGGTACAGGCCAGTAATCCCAACGATGAAGTGTTCGTCGTGAACTTCAACGATGAACCCTATCTTGACCAGGATTTCACCAATCAGATCCCTCAAATGAAGGAAGCCCTGGACCGCGTTGACAGCCGTGGCGGCACCGCGCTTTACGATGCAGTGTACGCCGCTGCGGATCATCTGGCCAAAGCCGCCAAACTGCAGAAGAAAATTCTGCTGGTGGTCACGGATGGTGAGGACAACGAGAGCCGCATGTCGCTGGAAGAGGCCATTCGCGCAGTCCAGAATGACAGCGGACCCGAGATCTACACCATCGGCATATTGGGGGATGAAGGTAAGCAACGGCGAGCGAAGCGTGCTCTGGAGGCTCTTTCCATTCAAACCGGTGGCGTGGCCTTCTTCCCAAGAAACCTGGACGAAGTGGATGAGATCAGCAGGGCTGTAGCGCACGATATCCGCAATCAGTACAGCATCACTTATAAACCCACGAATCCGCAGAGCAACGGCGGGTGGCGCGAGGTCAAAGTGGTGGCGCACGCTTCCGGATACAGAGATCTTGAGGTCCGCACACGGAAAGGTTATTACGCCAGCGAAGAAAACAATCGCGCCAGCACGAGCAACCGTTAACAAGCAGCACTCAGCAATCAGCACTCCGTTTTGCAACTGAATTGGCTAAAGATAGAGCCTCTTTCCGGCATCAGGAAGGCTGCTCTGGGGCTGACTGCTGATTGCTGACGCTCTTTACCATCTCGACACTGGGCCTAAAATCCTGTCGAACCATCATGCCCACGCCCCTATAGTGCTCAGAATGTTTGCCATTCCGGGAAAACGCGCTGCCACCTCTCACGCTGCTGACCGGCTCATCACCGAGTTGGGCAAGGTGGAAGGCCAGTTGAAGAACTGGATCAGCCAGTCTGAGACAAACGCGCAGCTTTTTCGCAAAGATCCCATCTCGGCTATGCGAACCGCGGGGTTAAGCATTGAAGATGATCTGATCTGCGAACTGGAAATGATTATGCGCGACATAGCCAAAAAGCTCAAATAGCCGCCGCAAGAGCCCTATAACCGAATGCTACCGGGAGGATTTACCCCGGCAAGATCATGCTCTTGATCACTTGGGATTCTAGCCCCTCCGTTATTTGACCTATCTTGTATGCCCCGCCGATAATCGCGCAAAACCCAATCAAGAGAATCTATGCCTCGGCACCCCGAGGCCGGGAGGACTTCCCGTGAAGAAGCTGTCGCAGTTTGCTCTTCTTTTTGCGTTTGCTTTGCTTGCTCTCAAATCAGCCCGTGCTGTCGCCAACAACGGCGGGAGTGACGCGGATGCGCCTCCCGCGCCAGCGCCGGCTTCAATCTCAGGCGACCTGTTCAAGCCAAGCTTCGGCATCGTAGCCAAAGTATCCATGCTGGGTATCGGCGGAGATGTGGGCACCTCGATCACGCCGTTCTTCAACGTTCGCGGAGGCTTCAATGGTTTCAGCTACAGCCACGGCTTCAACAATAACGGAATCCACTATGACGGCACCTTGCGGTTCCGCTCTGTCGAAGCTCTGGTTGACATCACTCCGTTGCGTGACTGGTTCCACATCAGTCCCGGCGTGCTGGTTTACAACGGGAACCAGATCACAGCTAGAGCAAGCGTTCCCGGCGGCCAGAACTTTGATCTGGGAGGAGCCAGCTTCAAGAGCAGCGCCAGCGATCCTGTCCATGGCAGTGGCCAACTCGTGGTAAACAAGGCCGCGCCCATGGTGATGTTCGGGTTCGGTAATCCCATTCCGCACAGCCACCACGTCACCATCGTGCAGGACTTCGGCGTTGTATTCCAAGGCACGCCCAAAACCACACTGAACCTCGCCGGAACGGCTTGCGATCCGGCCACTGGCCTGGCTTGCGTCAACGCGGCCACAGATCCGGCCTTCCAGAGCCAAATCAAGGCGGAGCAGGACAAGATCAATAAAGATACTTCGATCGTGAAGTTCTATCCGGTGGCCAGCATCGGAATTGGAATCAGGTTCTAGGACCTGCTGTTCGCTTTCGGACGATTGTTTTCATAAACGAACAAAGGCTCATTCGCGCTGAATGAGCCCTTTTTCTATGTGCTTGATTCCCAAAGCTCATTTTGACCGTCGAAGATGGAGTAACTCGTGCATCTTGTTGGCACTATTCAATCGGCGGGAGAGGGAACATGGGGCTTTGGCAGGATCTCCGTTTCGCACTCCGTTCAATGATCAAGGCGCCTTCCGTCGCCGTGGTCGCTCTGTTGACGCTGGCTCTGGGGATTGGCGCTAATACCGCAATCTTCAGCGTTGTCGATGCAGTGCTTCTCCGGCCGCTGCCTTTTCATGAAGCCGGACAGCTTGTGCAACTCCGGGCCGATTTTCGCGGGCTGGGAACGCAGAATCTAGGCTTCTCTTACCCTGAGTTTGAGGACCTTCGCGATCGTTCCGGCATCTTCGATGGCGTTTCGGTCGCCTGGCCTGCGCCCGCGAATCTGACAGGAGGAGAGCACCCCGAACGCGTTGACATTCTCGGCGTTAGCCCAAACTACTTTGAATTGCTCGGCGTGCGCCCACAGCTTGGACGCGTCTTCGATTCAAGAGATATAGCTGAAGGATTTGCGGAAGCTGCGGTCATCAGTGACGGATTATGGCACCGCGAGTTTGCCGCCGATCCCGGGATCCTTGGCCGCAAGGTGCGGCTCGATAACGACCTCTACACGATTGTTGGCGTGGCTCCTGCGGACTTTCGCCATCCTGGTCCCACCAACGCGCAGCCGATCGACTTCTGGGTGACGGCGGGATTCCGCGCCAATCCGTTTCCGCCTCCGGTGCGAAACCTGCGTGTGCTTCCTGGAATTATCGGGCGGCTGAAGCCTGGGATCACGCCTCAGCAGGCGCAGAACATGCTTCAGATTTTTGTGGAGAACTTGCGCAAGCAATATGGTGCTGATTATCCAATGTCATCTGGCTGGACGCTTGTTGCCGAACCGCTGAAGCAAGTGGTCGTTGGAAACTCCCAACCACTCCTGGTTTCCATGCTGCTAGCGGTCAGCTTGATTTTGCTGATTGCATGCGTAAACGTAGCCGGACTCTTGCTCGCGCGCGCGTCCGGCAGACGGCGGGAAATGGCTGTTCGCGCCGCACTCGGTGCAAGCCGCGGCCGCCTCATTCGTCAACTCCTGACCGAGTCTGCCGCGCTCAGCCTGGCCGCCGCCCTGCTCGGAGTGACAGTTGCGTTCCTGATAGAAAAATCGTTGATCGCCCTGCTGCCGGACCAGATCACGCGCGTCGGCCAGATCAGGATTGATGCACCCGTGCTTCTTTTCTCCACCGGAATCGCAGTCGTTGCCGCGGTCCTGTTCGGACTGGCGCCCGCGCTACAAAGCTCGCGTGCCAATACTGAAGCGCTCAAACAGGAAGAACGCAGCGGCGATACCAGCCTGCAATCCCGCAGGATGCGAAAACTGCTGGTGGGTGCCGAAGTGGCTCTTTCTGTCGTGCTGGTCGTAACCGCGGGATTGTTACTTCGGACGTTCTGGGATCTGCTCCATGTAAATCCGGGTTTCAGCTCGAACCATGTGTTCACCGCGACTGTCTGGCTGCCGGTTCCGAATGACCCAAAAACAGATGTTTATCAGACGAATGAGCAGCGCGCGGCTTTCGTTCGCGAGGTGCTCCGCCGGGTTCACCAGATTCCCGGTGTCGAGTCAGCAGCTGTCGCCAGTGCGCTTCCGCTGCGGTCCCAGCTTTTCCGCCAGGGGTTTCGGGTTGAAGGCCGCCCGGAGGAAGGAGACATTCCCATCGCTTCGTTCGTGCTCGTCTCTCCGGAGTTTTTCCGAACGCTGAACGCACGACTTGTCCGTGGTCGGATGATTCAGGAAAACGATGACAAGAATACCGCCCCTACCATCATGGTGGACGAAGCCGCTGCCCGCGTTTTATGGCCTGGTGAGGACGCATTGGGCAAGCGGCTGCGACTAGGCAGAAATATCATTGTGAATAACAAACCTGCCGCTCCTCCCTGGATGACCGTGGTGGGCGTGGTGAACAACATCAAATTTGAATCCCTCGATGAGAAGAACGTTCCGCATATCTACGCGAGCATGTACCAGGTTTCAGGAAAATTGTTCCGCGTTCTGGTGAAGGCGACCGGTGATCCTGCGTCCATCGGACGCGACATCAAGGACCAGGTCCAATCGGTGGATCCCAACCTGCCTGTTTCCGGTGTCGAGGCGTTGAATGAAGTAGTCACGGATTCTTTGACCGACCGCCGCTTTGCCGCGGGCCTGATTGCCTGTTTCGCTTTGCTTGCCTTGGGCCTTGCAGCCATAGGCGTTTATGGCGTGGCTTCCTATACTGTCGCCCAGCGCACAAAAGAGCTGGGCATTCGCGCGGCTCTGGGTGCGACGGCAGCAGATCTTGTGCGCATAGTCATGAAGGATGGAATGCGTCCCGTCCTGGGTGGGCTGGTGGCTGGTGCCCTGTGTGCTCCATTGCTGGGACGCATGGTTTCTTCGCTCTTGTACGGCGTTCATCTGCTCCAGCCGGAGATCTATTTGGTTTCTGTGGTCGTGCTGGCCGGCATCGGCTTGCTGGCCAACTACCTGCCTGCGCGCCGCGCGGGACGGGTGGATCCCAATCGCGCTTTGCGGTACGAGTGAGTCTGCGATGCAGATGCTGGAAAATTCGTCACAGCCGAGGGCGGCTGTGCCACACGGTTTTAATAAGAGCTAGCTGAGCATCCAGACTACTGCAACTGCCCTTTTACTTCGCCAAACGTGCTCAGCTCTTGAGAGTGTCACTTTCAATCATCAATCTTTGGCAATTTTGGCATTCCTGGCAATTTTATCGCTCCACTTCCACTCCGCATACCTCCTCCTGAGCTCTGATTTGAACAATTTTCCGGTTGAGGTATGCGGCAGCTCCTGGACGAATACAAAATCATCCGGCAACTGCCATTTGGCGAACTTTGCTGCAAGGAACTGGCGTAAGTCTTCCGGCGTTGCCGAGGCGCCATCTTTCAGAACGACCACCGCAAGTGGCCGCTCCTGCCACTTCGCATGGCGGACGCCGACAACGCCTGCTTCTTTGATGGTTGGGTGTGCCATGAGCGCGTTCTCAAGGTCCACCGAGCTGATCCATTCGCCGCCGGATTTGATCATGTCCTTGCTGCGGTCCACCAGCTTGATGCAGCCATCGGGATCGATGGTGGCTACGTCGCCGGTACGAAACCATCCGTCTTCACTCCAGCGATTTTCCGTCCCGGGCGAGTTGAAGTAGCTGGCTGCCACCCATGGCCCGCGGACCTCCAGCTCGCCCATGGTCCGGCCGTCCCACGATGCTTCTCCCTGATCATTGACGATTCGCGTCTCGATGAGCGGCGAAGGCCAGCCCTGTTTGCATCGTTGCGCGTATTGCTGATCAGGCGGCCACGTCAGCATTTCCGGCTTGAGGCGCATCGTGCTTCCGAGGGGGGAGGTCTCCGTCATACCCCAGGAGTGAATCAGATGAAAGCCGTGCCGGTCGAGCGAGCGCATCAGGGCCTCCGGCGGAGCCGTACCCCCACACAGGATGCGCACATCGCGTGGCGGCTTCCAATCAGGGCCGCGCTTCTCCAGCACCGGCAGCACCGCCATCCAGACGGTGGGCACCGCACAGGTGATTGTGACGCCCTCGTTGTCGATCAACTCCATCAGGCTATCAGCGTCAAGATGCGGCCCCGGTAAAACGAGCTTTGCCCCTACCAGTGCAGAGGTGTAGGGAAATCCCCAGCCATTGGCGTGAAACATGGGCGAGCCGATGAGAACGACATCATGCTGTGAGAGAGCACAGCAATCAGGCAAGGCCTGGGCCAGGCTGTGCAGCATCTCCGAGCGATGCGAGTAAATGACGCCCTTGGGATGACCGGTGGTACCCGAGGTGTAACACATGACGGCGCCATCATCTTCACTGATCGCGGGGTATTCGAAGCTGTCCTTCGCCTGCCTCAGCCACTCCTCATAATTCTCATACTCGGGTGTCACCGCCTGCCCGCAGTGTGGAACCACGAAGATGCGCTCGAACTTTGCTTTGGTCTTGAATTTCTCCAGCACCGGCAGCAGCACGTCATCCACGATGAGGAACCGGTCCTGCGCGTGGCACGAAATCCAGGCGATCTCATCGGGATGCAGCCGCAGGTTGAGAGCATGCAGGATCCCTCCCGCCGCGGGAACGCCGTAGTGCGCCTCAACGTGGACAGAGTGGTTCCACATGAGCGTAGCCACGCGATCGCCTTTTTTGATTCCCGCCGCTTGCAGGCACTCCGCGAGCCGACGTGCCCGCTGATAAACGCCACCCCAGGTTGTGCGATGGATGCAGCGGTTCGGCATTCGTGAAATCACTTCCACGTTGGCGAAATACCTGGCCGCGCGCTCGAGTACCGGGACCAGGGTGAGCGGCGTGTTCATCATGGTGTGCATTTTGAAACGGCTCCGTGTGGCGGGCCATTTTATATCAGGATTGCGGCGCCTTTCGCCCTATTTTCGGGCGATAATAGAAGCATGAAGCGCTCCGGAGTCGCCGACCTTCCTTTGCACGGCGGACGTGTTCCCGCCTGGCTGGCGGAGCGCATGACGAAGCTTGGGACCGCAATCTGCGAAGCCATTCTTTACGACTACGGCGCGCCGGAGCTGCTCTCCCGCCTCAGCGATCCTTTCTGGTTTCAGGCTCTCGGATGCGTTATGGGAATGGATTGGCATTCCTCTGGCATCACCACGTCAGTGCTTGGCGCACTCAAACGCGGTCTCAATCCACGAGCGCACGAACTTGGAATTTACATCTGTGGCGGCCGTGGCAAACAGTCCCGGAAAACTCCCGATGAGCTTCGCGAGGTAGCTGGTCGAACCGGCCTTGACGGAGACGCGCTTGCCCGCAGCAGCCGCCTGACCGCAAAAATCGACAACAATGCGATTGCCGATGGCTTCCAGCTTTATCTGCACTCGTTCATTGTGAGCAAAGACGACGAATGGGCCGTGGTGCAGCAGGGAATGAATGACTCGACCGGGCTGGCGCGCCGCTATCACTGGCACTCGGCGACCGTGCGAGATTTTGTTTCCGAACCGCACACCGGTATTGTTGGAGCCACGGTGATTGAAGGCGACATTATGAACCTGGTTGAGCACCGTGCCAAGCCGGCGCAGTCAGCCCTGCTGGAGATTGCGCATGAGCCTCCGGAACGCAGCTTGAAGGAGGCTCGCAAGCTGGTCATGCCGCGTCATCACGATGTGCGAGCGAACACTATCGATCTAAAGCGCCTTGGCGCCGTCCTGGCGGTTGCGTATGAGCGTGACCTTCGCGATTTTGCATCTCTCCTGCTGCTGGAGAACCTTGGCCCGCGCACGCTGCAATCGCTGGCATTGATTGCAGAAGTGGTCCACGGTGCGCCGACGCGCTTTGCCGATCCGGCGCGTTTCTCCTTCGCGCATGGCGGCAAAGACGGACATCCGTTTCCAGTTCCGCTCAAAAGCTATGATGAATCTCTCGGCGTGTTGAGGCGATCGCTGGATGCGGCGAAGCTTGGCCACTCCGACAAGCTTGCCGGTTTCGCGCGGTTGGACCGGTTCGTCTGCAATATTGAAAAGCATGCTGCGCCTGCCGCCGATTTCCGCAAGGCCATGCAGCATGAGCGTGCGATTTCTCCTGCTCTCGGCGGGCGGACGGTATTTGACAACGACAAGAGGAGGGAACAGCTCGAGCTTTTTTAGCTGTTACTCTCCAATTCAACTGCGCTCGGCCTCATGCTGCCTGTGTGCTGGCCTTTTTCGGAAGAGCGGCTTGTGCCGGCGCACTTCTGAGCCGCACGATTTCTCTTCGCAACTCGGCATTTTCCGCTTCCAGTGCTCGAACGCGGGCCTGCAGTGCACCCCAAGAGTCCTGGGATCTGGTCTGTGTTTGCAGTAGCCATGCATCCAGGTCCTTACTGCTGGCGATGACCGCAGTATGCAAGTGAGCGGCGGGCCGGTGCACTGGAAGTCCGAGTTTCTCCCAACGCTGCACTGTCCGCACACCTCGGTGCATGTAGTTGGCGATTTCCTTCCAGCCGCTGAGGATGGCAGCCTCTTCTGACCACGCTTGATTTTGCTGCATAATCTCGAAGATGCCTCTCCCTTCGGCTCTGTTGGCCTGCGGCGTTGCCTTAGGCTGGACGACTCAAGATTAAGGCGGAAGTGGTACTGCGATGACTTGCTTCAGCAATCTTCCAGATTGCTATTTTCCAACGAATAAAGTAGCTTTCGTCGCATAGTTCCCGAAAATCAAGAAGAGAGGAAGCATGTTCTGCTATAACTGCGGGGCTTCACAGCCTGAAGGCACCACTTTCTGTTCGAACTGCGGGCGCTCGACGCAAGCGCCGCCGCGACCTTTGACATCAGCGCAAACTTCCGCCAGCCCGACACCTGGAACCGCAACGCAAGCTGCTGCAAGCCCTTTGGGAGCAGCCACCGGCGCCCAGCCAGCGCCCGTTGCGCCAACATCCGCGCCCAGTCCGGCTTCCACATCACCATGGCTCAATGTGCCGCCCATGGCCCAACCGGCGGGACAGCCGGTTTATCGCGGGCAACCGGTTTATCGGGGCCAGCCGCAAACCGACGGCAAAGCCACAGCCAGCCTTGTGTTAGGTATTGTGACTGCTTTGCTGTGTTTCAACTTCCTCACCGGAGTCCCTGCTGTAGTGCTCGGACATCTTTCGCGTAAAAGCATTCGCGAGAGCATGGGGCGCCTGAAAGGCGATGGCATGGCCCTTGCCGGCCTGATTATGGGGTATATCAGTATTGCTATCATCCCCGTACTAATCATCGCCGCCATTGCCATTCCCAATTTGCTCCGGGCAAAGATTTCGGCCAATGACTCGGCAGCGGCTTCCACCGTCCGCGTTCTGAATACGGCCCAGGTGACGTACGCAACCGAGTATCCGGCCAAAGGGTATGCTCGTGATCTCGCTACTCTGGGATCGGGAGCGGAAGGTTCTTGCAGCTCGCGGTCTGAAACCAATGCCTGCCTGATTGATGACGTTCTGGCGAAGCAGAACGTGAAAAGAGGCTTCCGCTTCAACATGACGGCCGTTTGCGGTGACGATGACGCGTGCAAGGATTATGTGGTTACCGCCACCCCGATCACAAATGCCACCGGCTCCAGAAGCTACTGTTCTACATCCGACGCGGTGATTCGCTATAAAAAAGGATCAGCTTTTCCGCCCAGCACGGTGGAAGAATGCCAGGCATGGCCGCCGCTGATCTAGACCGCGGTTCGTTTGCCACAAATATGGGCCGGTCTCATCTGACCGGCCTTTTACATTATTTCTTGACTCTTGTCTTTACGGCTGCTTTAGGTCCCGGCTTTACGCCAAGGAGCTGCACGTCCATGATCAAAGTTGCGTTTGGAGGGACCAGCGGCGGTGCGCCCTTTTCTCCGTAAGCCGCCGATGGTGGGATGCGCAACTGACGCTTGCCTCCAACGCGCATCCCAGTTACGCCTTCGTCCCAGCCTTTGATCTGTCTGCCATTCCCGATCGTGAGTTCCATGGGAACGTCAGGATCATCGCTTGCCTTGAACTCCTTCCCATTTTCCAGCCATCCGACAAAAAGGATCGATACTGTCTGTCCCTTCATAGCCTCCGGACCTGTGCCGACGCTGATGTCCCAGTACTGCACGCCCGAGGGCGTTTTTCGTGGCGGCCCTGAAACTTTAGTGGGTGTAGCAGCCGGTGTGGGCGATGGCAACGCCGCTGTCCGAGGCGTGCTCTTGGTCGCGGGTTTGGTCGTTTTTTTGGTTTGCGCGCTAACCAGCATCGCAGCCATGACAAGGCTGCTGACAAGAACAAATTGGCGCATCTGCGCTCCTCTCGCTCGAATATGAATCGCATCATAGCGAAAAGCCACAGACACTCGCAATT
>DATNDP010000019.1:0-21420 GCA_035553195.1 Candidatus Acidiferrales bacterium | reverse complement strand
GCAGGCAGCCGCGCGGCTTCGCCCTCAGTCCGCGCTAAGAATAGAATTCCGCAATCGAATCTACCACGTGCTTCTGCTCGTATTCTTCGACTTCAGCAAACATGGGAAGCGCCAGCACGTCCTTTGCGGCCTGTTCTGCTTCGGGCAGGTCGCCCGGAGCATAACCGAGGTACGCAAAGCATTTCTGCAACTGCAGAGGAACCGGATAATAAACTTCGCTGCTCACGCCGCGTTCTTTGAGAAATGCGCGCAGCTCGTCTCGCTGGCGCACGCGAATCACATATTGGTGGAAGATGTGCTCGGCTTCAGGCCGGGTTTTCAGCAACGTAACAGGCGCTGGGGCGTTTGCCCCCGTTCGGGTCAGGCCCGCCTCGCGCAACAGCCGATTGTAAACTTGCGCGCGCTCCCGCCGAGCGTCGTTCCAGCGTGAAAGGTGCGGCAGCTTCACCCGCAGCACCGCGCCCTGAATTGAGTCGAGGCGGCTGTTGGCGCCGATCTCATCGTGATAATACCGTTGTTTGCTGCCATGATTCCGAAGCGAGCGCGCATGTTCGGCCATACGGCTGTCGTTCGTCGTCAGCGCCCCGGCGTCGCCGAACGCGCTCAAGTTCTTCGTTGGATAGAAGCTGAACGCGGCGGTCGCGCCCCACGAACCGGCGAGCCGGCCATTCCAGGTCGCCCCCACAGCTTGTGCAGCATCCTCCACAATCGGCAACCTGAATTCCTTGCTCAGGCGCGAAAAAGCGTCCATATCCGCACACTGGCCGTAGAGATGCACAGGCATGATGGCTGAACGCCGCGCTCCTCCGGAGCGCAAGTTGGCTTCGACCTTCGCTGGATCCAGATTCAGGGTTTCCGGATCAATGTCAGCGAAAATTGGCCGTGCTCCCGCGCGCAAAATGGAACTGGCGGTAGCAAAGAAGCTGAATGGCGTGGTAATGACCATGTCGCCCTGCTTGACGCCCGCGGCTACCAGTCCCAGCCACAGAGCGTCAGTCCCTGACGCGCACGCCACCGCTTCGCGGGCAATGCAAAACGACGCAAACTCCCGCTCGAACGCTGTAACTTCTTCTCCCAGAATGTACTTCTGCGAGTCGCACACCCTCGCTACGGCTTCCAATACCTCCTGCCGCAGGGAGGCATACTGCCGCGCGAGATCGAGCATCGGAACTTCCAGAGCGGTTCTTGGGCGAGTCATTTTTCTTTGGATTTGTGTCTAAATTGGGATTTTAGCATCGGCCTCGAAAAAGAACGGCGGTTTTGCCGCGAAGCCTCTGAAAAGGCTACAATTACCTGACGGTGGCGAGTGCATTCACCTGCTTCGTGGGAAGGAATAGAAGTTCTAGAGGAGATCGGCAGATGGAAAACAAGCCGGCACAGAACATTCAGGACTCGTTCCTGAACACCGCGCGCAAAGACAAGACGCAGGTGACAATTTATCTGCTCAGCGGCGTCAAATTGACCGGTCGCATACGGTCTTTTGACAAGTATTCAGTGGTCCTGGAAACAAACAATCAGGAACAGCTCATCTTCAAGCACGCCATTTCCACCGTGGTGATGTCGAAGGGCAGTTTCCATGCGGGTGAAAGCCGGACGAGCCACGCAGCGGGCCCTGAGGTGGAAAGCGCTTCGGCCAAAGTGGAGGGCTAGTTTATTCCAGGGCAGTATTCCCGTCGTTTTCGTCAGCCGGACGGGATCAGCACCGGCCGTGATCGTCCCGAGCGGGCCTTTCTGGTTGCGGTTGAATTTCGCCGTCGCTCTCGCGTAGAGCGCCCGGTGGATCTGCCCCCCGGCGCCATTCTGGCTCGGAATGCTGCCCGCGAAGCTGACCATGAAGATCTTTCTTCCGCCACGACGGAAGAATCACTGGCTGAATTTCGCGAACTCGCCACCTCTGCAGGCGCAGAAATTGCGGGTGAGTTCATCCAGCGGCGCGACCGGCCTGATCCCGCCACTCTCATTGGATTGGGCAAGTTACAAGAGATCGCCGGGGCTGTAGCTTCCGCCGGCGCCGAGCTGGTGCTGGTGGACCACGAGCTTTCCCCATCGCAGCAGCGCAACATCGAGCAGGAAGTGAACGCGCGCGTAATTGACCGCACACAGCTCATCCTGGACATTTTTGCCCGCCACGCTCGCAGCCGTGAAGGCCAGTTACAGGTGGAACTGGCCCAGCTGGAATACCTGCTGCCTCGGCTCGCCGGACGGGGAATAGAAATGTCACAGCTCGGGGGCGGCATCGGCACCCGCGGTCCTGGCGAAACCCAGCTTGAAACCGATCGGCGCAAGATCTACCGGCGCATCCGCCACATCAAGCAGCAGGTGGAAGAGGTCCGGCGCGTGCGCGCGCAGCAGCGCCAGCGACGCGAATCCGTCCCGCTGCCCACAGTCGCGCTCGTCGGCTATACCAATGCCGGCAAGTCCACCCTCTTCAACGCGCTGACGGATGCGGGCGTGCTTTCTTCGTCAAAGATGTTCGCAACCCTCGATCCCACCATCCGCGGTACCACCCTGCCCAGCAAACGCAAGGTCCTGCTGTCAGATACGGTCGGCTTCATTCGCAATTTGCCGACAACACTTGTCACTGCTTTCCGAGCCACCTTGGAAGAAGTGCAGCGTGCGGCCCTGCTGCTGCACGTCTCTGATGTCAGCAGCCCGGGAGCCCAGGAACAGCAACAACAGGTGGATCGTGTGCTCAAAGAGCTTGAGGTGCAGTCCACGCCGCAGGTCCGGGTGATGAACAAAATCGATCTGCTGCCGGAAGGGCAACGCAAATCGCTCGTGAGCAGCGACGCCGTGGTTTACATTTCCGCGGCCGCTGGCCTTGGGCTGGATCGATTGCGCGAAGTGATTGATGCCCGGCTTGACATCGACGCTCTCCGGCGGTTGCGCATTCGGGTCCCACAAAGCGAAGGTAAGCTTCTCGCCCAGATTGAAGCTCGGGGGCATGTCTTGCAACGCGCGTACCGCGACAGTGCCGTCCAGATGGAAGTGGATGCCCCGGAGTCGCTCGCGCGAGTGCTGGATGCCTATGTCATTTCCTCGCACGGCGCTGATACGCGGAGAAAAGCAAGATAGGTTTTTCTCGGACGTTCAAAAAGGTTATTTCTCACCAAAACTGGAACCAAGCTTGCGCTCTCGTATTGGTGTCGTCCTCGACACAAAGCTAAGAGCTAAGGGCTAACAGCTTTTTTGCCCAGCCTGCTGCTGGGCAAAATTTTAAAATGGGCCTGAGACCAAGAAGCGGTGACGGTTTCCTTGGCCACAAGCCCATTCGATCCTGAATCGGATCGGAGGTGATGTATTTATTTTAGGCCAGTCATATGTGAAGTCAAGGGATTCGCAGCCTAATTTTGCACTTAGAACCGACTCGCATAAAGCTGCTGTGACGTGAACTGCGCCTGGCTCAGCTGTAAGAAACCCAGTGTGAATTCAGGTTCTTGCGAAGCTCGTCGCGGTTGACACTCTCGTGAGGCGAATGGTAACTTAAGGAGTTTGAAAGATCGCTCCCGATTCGCTCCTATTTACAACAATTTAAACGATTTTGACGCATGGAAATATTCAGGCAAGTAGGCGAATTACTGCTTTTCTCCGTCCCCACCATCATCTGTTTGCTGGTGGTGTGGTGGGCCTATCGTGTGCTCGTCCACAACAAGCTCCAGCAGGTCCTGGCGGAGCGGCACGCGCGTACGGAAGGCGCCATTCAGCAGGCAAAAGCGGCTATCGCCTCGGCGGAGCAGCGCACAGCCGAATATGAGCAGAAGCTGCGCGAGGCTCGCGCGCAGATCTATGCCGTGCAGGAGAGCTACCGCAATCGGGCCATGCAGCGGCGTACCGAGGCCATTGCGGAAACGCGGAAGCAGTCGGATGAAATGATCAAAAATGCGCGCACGGCTGTCGAACAGGAGAAACTGACGGCGCAAACAGGATTGCAGAAGCAGGCGGAGACGCTCGCTGAACAAATCATCGAGTCCATCCTTCGTCCGGCTCTCGCGGCGGGAGAACGCTAATGCGCATCCGGGTACGCTGGTTTTTGGCAATCGCATTTCTGGCCATGCTCTGTTGTTCCGTTCCGGGGCAGACGGTGAAATTTCAGGAGCCGGTGAGAAAAGATGCGGGCGCGGCCCAGCCTCGGGCCAGCGAGAAAAATCCGAACCAGGCTGAGAGCAAGGAGACCGGCCCGGCTGAGGAGATGAAAAATGCTCCTTCCGTCCGTTGGATCGCGCGCCATACAGGCCTGAGCGATTCAGCGGCCTACTGGATCAGCGTTGTATTGAACTTCGCGATTATTGTGGCGTTCCTGGTTTGGGTTTACAAGAAGAGCGCTCCCGGCCTCTTCCGCAGTCGCAATGAATCCATCCAGAGGCGAATTGAGGAAGCGCGCAGAACCAGCCAAGAGGCGCAACGGCGCTTGACGGACGTAGAGGGCAGACTTTCGCGTCTGGATACGGAGATCGCGGAGATGCGCCGCCAGGCCGATGAAAACGCGCAGACGGAGGAACAGCGCATTCAAGCGGAAGTTGAGCAGGAACGCCGTCG
Source organism: Candidatus Acidiferrales bacterium (assembly GCA_035553195.1). Classification (GTDB taxonomy): domain Bacteria; phylum Acidobacteriota; class Terriglobia; order Terriglobales; family Acidobacteriaceae; genus Angelobacter. The sequence goes on along the minus strand of DATNDP010000019.1, from coordinate 16,884 downwards.
CATCCTTGCCGCCGCAGAACAGGAGATTGCCGCCGCCTCCAGCGCCGCTCGCAGGGAGCTCAAGGCTTACGCCGGCGAACTGGCTATCAAGCTGGCGGCGCAACGAATCAAGGTAGGAAAAGAGACCGATCAGATGCTGGTGCGCGATTTCACCGCCCAGTTGGGAAAGGACGGAAACTGACGTGGCCGCTGTTGCAGGCCGGTATGCCCGCGCCTTTGCCGAAGTCGCAGCTGAGCACAAGATGGATCCCGATAAGACCATTCAGGAGCTCGAGCAGGTGAGCGCTCTTTTTGACCAAAGCCACGAGCTGCACAATGTGTTTCTGAATCCTGCGGTTCCACACCAGCAAAAGATTGGGCTGCTGGACGCCATCATGCAAAAGACGGGTGGCACCAGATGGCTGCGCAATTTCCTGGCGGTTTTGATCGAGCATCGCCGCATCGGCCAAATAGCCGAAATCGCCCGCGAGTTCCGAGAGCAGCTTGATCAGCGGATGGGTATCGCCGACGCACAGGTAAACTCGGCGCGCGAGCTCACCGCAAGCGAAAAGAAAACGCTCGAAACGCAACTGGCCGGAGTGACAGGAAAGAAGATTCGCGCCAGCTATGCCGAGGACCCGGCGCTCCTCGGCGGCGCCGTTGTACGCATCGGCAGCACCATCTATGACGGTTCGGTCCGCGGCCAGTTAGAGCGGATTAAAGAACAGATTGTGGGCGCGTAGGGTTTTCAGCAATTTGATTTTAAGTGATTTCGTGATTGGGTAATTTGAGCCGGTTTGCTGGCGCGATCCGGCAGAGAAGTGATGAACTTCGATTACCAAATTACAAAACTACCGGGCACCGATCCTGGATTTCTGGGGGCTTGGAAAAGGTTTACACATGGCTCAAATCAAGGCAGATGAAATTACAAAGCTCATTCGTGAGCAGATAGAAAATTACGAGTCCAAGGTCACGGTGGACGAGGTGGGGACCATCATTTCGCTGGGCGACGGTATTGCCCGCGTGCATGGTCTCGACAAAGTCATGGCCGGCGAGCTGCTCGACTTCGGCCACGACGTGGCCGGAATCGCCATGAACCTGGAAGAAGACCAGGTCGGCGCCGTGCTGCTGGGCGACTACACAGAAGTCATGGAAGGCGGCACAGTAAAGCGCACGGATCGGATCATGTCCGTGCCCACCGGAGAGGCTCTTGTCGGCCGCGTGGTGAACGCGCTGGGACAGCCCATTGACGACAAGGGCCCGATTACCGCTACCAAGTACATCCCAGTGGAACGCATCGCGCCCGGTGTGATCCAGCGGCAGCCTGTGCGCGAGCCCATGGCCACCGGAATCAAGGCCATTGATTCCATGATTCCCATCGGCCGCGGACAACGCGAGCTGATCATTGGCGACCGCCAGACCGGAAAGACTGCCGTCGCGCTGGATACCATCATCAACAGCAAGGGAAACAACCTGATTTGTATCTACTGCGCCATCGGGCAGAAGCGCTCTTCCATTGCTCAGGTTGTGCAGAAACTGCAGGATTACGGCGCCATGGATTACACCATCGTCGTTGCCGCATCGGCGTCCGAGCCCGCTCCCATGTTGTACCTGTCGCCCTATGCTGCATGCGCCATGGGCGAGTACTTCCGCGATAATGGCAAGCACGCGCTGGTCATTTACGACGATCTCTCCAAGCACGCCGCGGCTTATCGCGAGATTTCTTTGCTGCTGCGCCGTCCGCCGGGACGCGAAGCTTACCCGGGAGATGTTTTTTATCTTCACTCCCGGCTGCTGGAGCGCGCGGCAAAAATGTCTGACAAGCTAGGCGGCGGCTCCCTCACCGCTCTGCCGGTGATCGAGACCCAGGCCAATGACGTTTCCGCCTACATTCCGACGAACGTAATCTCCATCACCGATGGCCAGATCTTCCTGGAAACCGACCTCTTCAACTCCGGCATTCGTCCCGCGGTGAACGTGGGTATTTCGGTCAGCCGCGTGGGCGGTTCGGCGCAGATCAAGGCCATGCGTCAGGTCGCAGGCACCTTGAAGCTGGAACTGGCGCAGTACCGCGAGCTGGCCGCGTTTGCGCAGTTCGGTTCGGATTTGGACAAAGCCACGCAGCAGCAGCTCAACCGTGGCAGCCGCCTGGTAGAGATCCTCAAGCAAGACCAGTACCAGCCTCTGTCGTTCGACAAGCAGATCCTGATCATCTTCGCCGGCACCAACGGCTTCCTCGATGACATGCCAATAGAGAAGATCCGCGCGTTTGAGGCTGAACTGTACAAGTTCATTGATACTTCGTATCCGAAACTCGGGCCGGCGATCATGGAAAAGAAAACGCTTGATGACGCGCTCAAGGCGGAGATTCAGAAGGCGCTCAAGGACTTCAAAGAGCGTTTTGTCAGCGAACAGGAAGTGGCCGGAGCCAGGGCGTAAATGGCAAACCTCCTCGATATACGGCGGCGCATCCGCAGCGTGAAGAACACGCGGCAGATCACCCGCGCCATGCAGATGGTCTCGGCGGCCAAGCTGCGCCGGGCACAGGAGCGGGCGCTGGCCGCGCGGCCGTACGCGCAGATGCTCACCAACGTGCTGAAGTCGATGGCTTCGCGCGCCGAAATTTTCGACCCGGTCACCGGAGAACCGCACCATCCCTTACTGGTGCGCCGTCCGGAAAAAACCGTGCTGCTGATCGTGGTATCAGGTGAAAAAGGGCTTGCCGGCGCATTCAATTCCAACATCCTGAAAGCCGCCCTACGCTTTATGGCGGAAAAGAAGGACAAGAACATTGATCTGGTCACGGTCGGGCGCAAGGCGCGCGACTTCTTCCGCCGCCGCTTCCCGGCGAGTGATGGAAGCAGCCGCAAAGGGCCGATCCAGATTACTGCTGAGTACGTAGGCCTGATCAACCGTACCCAGTTCGCCAGCGCGCGCGAAATCTCAGAGAAAGTCTGCCAGCTTTATATCGAGGCGGCGATCGATTCGGTGTACATCGTGTACAACGAATTCAAATCCGTCATCGCGCAGCGGCTCGTCGTCGATGAAGTTCTGCCGGTGAGCAAGGTCGGCGAGCAGGTGCATGAGATGGCCGAAACCGTCAGCGAAGAAGAGCGCAAGCGCCGGATCGAAGCGGCTCTGCACGCCGGCGCAGGCGTGCGCGCGGCCGATACTTCCGCCATCGATGAGAGAGCTGCGGGCTTTGGTACCGCGCCAGTTGACTACATTTATGAAGAGCCGCCTGAGAGGCTGTTCCGTAGTCTGCTGCCGCGTTATATTTCGGTGCAAATTTTCCGCGCTATGCTGGAGTCAGAAGCTGCGGAACATGCGGCCCGCATGACGGCCATGGACTCGGCCACCAACAACGCGTCCGACATGATCGACGGTCTTACGTTGCAGATGAACCGTGTGCGCCAGGCCAAGATCACCAAGGAAATTATTGAGATTGTCAGCGGGGCGGCCGCCGCTGGATAGGGCAGCTTTGACCGCTCTAAGGCGCGACTCTCCCGTCTCGCAGAGACGGAATCATTTGAAGAAGTAAGCGGCAGTGGCGCACCGCAGGGTTCCGCACTGCAAAGGGTTATCAAATTCTATGGCAGAAAATATCGGAAAAGTCGTTCAGATTGCCGGTCCCGCAGTGGACGTGCAATTCGGGGAAGGCCACCTGCCTCCCATCTATCAGGCACTGCGCGTGACCAGCGAGGGCTTCAAGGTTCCAGTTCCCATCAACGTCATCCTTGAGGTGCAGCAACACCTGGGTGAAGGGCGCGTCCGTTGCGTGGCGATGGAAGCCACCGACGGCATGGTACGCGGCATGAAAGTCATCGATCTGGGCGGGCCCATCTCAGTTCCCGTGGGTAAGGGCACCCTCGGACGCGTGATCAATGTGATTGGCGAACCAGTGGACAACCTCGGACCCATTCAGGCGACGCAGAGAAACCCGATCCATCGTCCTGCGCCTTCCTTTGAAGAGCAGTCCACAACCGCCGAGATGTTCGAAACCGGAGTAAAGGTCGTCGACCTCATTCAGCCCTTCCTGAAGGGCGGCAAAATCGGCCTGTTCGGCGGCGCGGGCGTGGGCAAGACCGTCGTGATCATGGAGCTGATCAACAACGTGGCCAAGCAACACGGCGGCTACTCGGTTTTTGCCGGCGTGGGCGAGCGCACCCGCGAAGGCAACGATCTCTGGCTGGAAATGACCGAATCCGGCGTGATCAAGCCAGGCGATCCCAGCCAGTCCAAAGCGGCGCTGATTTACGGCCAGATGACTGAACCCCCTGGAGCTCGTCTGCGCGTAGCGCTGACCGGCCTCACCGTCGCCGAGTATTTCCGCGATGAAGAAGGCTCGGATACGCTGCTCTTTATTGACAACATCTTCCGTTTCACCCAGGCAGGATCGGAGGTTTCCGCACTGCTGGGCCGCATGCCGTCAGCCGTGGGCTATCAGCCGAACCTCGCCACCGAAATGGGCGAGTTGCAGGAACGGATCACCTCCACGAAAAAGGGCTCCGTCACCTCGGTGCAGGCAATTTACGTTCCCGCCGACGACCTCACTGATCCGGCGCCAGCCACGACCTTTGCTCACCTCGACGCCACCACGGTGCTTTCGCGTCCGCTGACGGAGATCGGAATCTATCCCGCGGTTGATCCCTTGGCTTCCACTTCGCGTATTCTCGACCCGCACGTGGTCGGCCAGGAGCACTACGAAGTGGCCCAGGGCGTCAAGCGAATACTGCAGCGCTACAAGGATCTGCAGGACATCATTGCCATTCTCGGTATTGAAGAGTTGAGCGAAGATGACAAAGTGACCGTCGCTCGAGCGCGCAAGGTGCAGAAGTTTCTCTCGCAGCCGTTCCACGTGGCCGAACAGTTTACCGGCCGTCAGGGCCGCTACGTGAAAGTTGCGGACACTGTGCGCAGCTTCAAGGAAATCATCGAAGGCAAGCACGACGAAATCCCCGAGCAGGCCTTCTATATGAAAGGTTCCATTGAGGAAGTGCTGGAAGAAGCCGAGAAGATGAAGAGCGGCGCGGCGGCGGCATAAATTCATGGCAGAGCAGATCCAGGTTGAAGTGGTCACACCCGAACGGTTGGTCGTGAATGACAAGGCCGAGTACATCGAGATACCAGCGAGTACTGGGTACATCGGCGTGTTTCCGGGCCACGCTCCTCTGATCACCGAGCTCGCCGTGGGCGAGATCACGTATAAGTCGGGCGCAGAAACAAAACGTCTCGCGGTCGCCTGGGGCTTTGCCGAGGTGCTTCCGCAGAAGGTCACTATCCTGGCGGAGACAGCCGAACGCGCTGAAGAAATCGATGTCGCGCGCGCCCAGGCCGCGAAGCAGCGCGCGGAAGAAGCGTTGCGCGCTGCCGGCATAGATGGCAGTTCCGAAGCCCATGCCGCCCTTCAGCGAGCCAATGCTCGGCTGGAAGTGGCGGGCAAGAGATAAAGCAATACCGTTTAAAGACGCTCGTGTGGCACAGAGCCTGCCCTGAGCGACTGAGCGTAAGCGAAAAAGTCGAACGGGCACTCCTGCCTGCAGGTGCTTCTGTTCTGGAGGAGGCTTTGGCACGGACAGAGAGTCTGTGCCACACCATCCCCGAACCCTTCCTCAGCGTTCACACGGGGGAGTTGTGAATCGATAACGGCCATCGCCGTCACCACAATTTCTTCGGCAGCAAATAAGTGAATCCGGTAAAGAATTCCCAGCGCGTGCTGGTGGAAGTGAGGCCTCGATTGAAGCCGATATCGAGCACCAGCCTGGGCGTTACTGCGTATGCGGGACCGGTGAGGAATCCCGCCGCATGGCCGTTCTGAAACGGCTGGGTGAAATGCCACAACTCGCCCGTCCATGAAAGTTTTCCCACAATGGGATGGGCGACGGAGAGCGTCTGGCCGAACTGCGCCCGCCGCATTTTGTTCGCAATCTGCTCATTGAACAGGTAATTCGTATCGATGTGCCACTTGCGGATATCAGCGCTGAACAGCACAATCGCCGAGTTGCGGCTGGAGCCGATGTCGAGATCGGGAGCCGTACCGTCATAGACCGTCCGGAAATAGCTGATAGAGATTGTTGGCCTGCGCTCATTTCCGGAAAAGAGGACAGCCTGCGCACCTAGAGAGAGCCCGCCCGGATCGCGCGAATGCCTGTCACCCAGGTCAGAAAAGACTGCCGGCTCGCTGGCTACAAGTACTTGAAGCCGCTTGGTGATGGCAAACTTTGCGACCTCGTTGATCGCCGTGCGGTCGGCAAACTCGCCCGAGTGCTGTGCTCCCAGAATTCCGGTCTCGAACTGAAGGTAGCCAACCGGGGTCAGGGTTGCGGGAGTAGAGACCGTTGGCCGACCAGGATTCGCCGCGAGTTCTTCCTGCGCTTCGCTGGACTGTTTACTTTCAGTTTGAGCGAAACAGAAGCATGTTAGCGGGATGAAGCACACGAAGACAGCAGAACAAAACGTCCAGCGACCCAGTGCTCGCAAGAAAACGCTCATGAATGGCCGAGTATAAGTGATAATTCCTTTGCGGCGATTCTATTTCACGTCTCGGAGGAATATTTTCGGGCGACGGCTTTGCACAAACTCAGGCCACGTGACGGGGTGTGGCTTGGGAGGCGTCCATGACCATGCGGCGCAACGTCAGCGCATTTTGCGCGGCGTAGCCGGCCTGATCATTATCGAAATACACGTAAATGGCTTTCAAACGGCTGCTCTGCTGCTCAATCCAGCGCGCCCATTCCCCCAAGCGTTCATCGGAGTAACTTCCCTGATATTTGCCGGCCGCCGGTCCGTGCAGCCGGATGTAAGAAAAATCTGCCGTGATTTCCAGCGGTGTGTGATAGCCCGCCAGTTCGTAAATGCAGAAGGCGGCATTAAACCGGCGCAGAATGCGGCAGATTTCCGGCGTCATCCAGCTCAGCTCGCGGAACTCAAATGCATAGCGGTGTTCGCGTGGCAGGATCTCCAGCAACTCTTGAAGGCGCTGCGCGTTCACCTTCCACTTCGGCGGAAGCTGAAACAGAATTGGCCCAAGTTTTCTCTTCAAGTGCTCGGCTCGCGGTAAAAGATTGTCGAGAGCGTGCTCTGGGTCTTTGAGCTTTTTGTTGTGAGTGATGAACCGGCTGGCCTTGACGGCGAAGACGAATTCCGTCGGCGTGGAATCTCTCCAGCACTCAAAGGCTTCAATGGTTGGCAAGCGGTAAAAGCTGTTGTTCAACTCCAGAGTGTCAAAGTGCTGAACGTAGTACTCGAGCATCCGTGCCGTCGAGGTCTTGGGTGGATAAAACGGCCCTACCCAGTGCCTGTAGTGAAACCCGGAGGTGCCGATGCGGATTTCTGGTTGCATATCTCGAGCGTGGCGGGAGATGCCTACATGCTTGGATGCTTTTCAGGCGCAAGCTGCCTCCCCGTCTTCTTCAACGCTATAGGTTCCCTCGCCACGCTCAAGAATAAAGACAAAAACTACTCGAAGTCTGCTCTGCCCACCCGTAGGACCGTTCTGGTTTTTCGCGTGCCAGTCAGTTTCGTTGCTTCGGACGTCTGGTGCGCCCAGGCGGACCAAACCTTGTTGCCGTAGGCCGTAATCGCGGTGTAGTCGCCCAGAAAGTCGCCTTCAGCTTCGAAGGAATCTCGATCGAGCGTGTAATTCGCGAAGCTTTTTCCTCCATCAGTCGAGCGGGCAAGCGTGACCATGGTCTGGTCATTATCAGGACGACGGTCATAAAACACCAGGTTGACAGCTCCATTTACGGGATCCACAGCCATCCATTGAAAGAACTGGTCAGCCCCGTTGTGGATGGGATCGGTATTGACGCGCACGGGCGGGTTCCAGGTTCGGCCGTGATCTGCTGATGAGCTGACAAAGACATCCACGTCGCCGTTGGTGTAGTCGCTCCAGGAAACGTAGAGATTGCCGCCATGGGGCTTGGGGCGGAGGTCGAGGCCGATCTGGGGAAAGCCGTTGGAACGCGCCACGCCGCTGATCCCGAAATACCCCGGCCCCGCGGGAATAATGCGGCGGTCGTGTGTGAACATTGCTCCGCCATCGCGGGAACTGGCCATGATGATCCCGGAGCGATCGTCCCAGATGGTGTAGAGCGTTCCGTCGGGCGCAACCACACCGTGAAATCCTTCTAACGCGCCATTGTCATCGCGGGGAAGTCCCGGTACGCTGTTCAACTTGATAGGCGCTGACCAGGTTTTTCCATCGTCGGTCGAGCGAGAAAAAAACAAATCGCTGGCAGCGAGAGTGAAATGTGTCCAACCTATATAGATGTTGTTGGGATGGCGGCCGCTGGTGTCGGCCAAAATCCATGGCTTGTCTTCAAAAGGGATGTTGGGCGTGGACTCGTGCGCAACGACGGTAGACGCGTCAGCTTCCCAGTTCTTTCCTCCGTCCATCGAACGGCGAACGAATATGCCGTTGCGGGTGGCGCCATGCGCCCAGTAGTTCGATGTTCCAAGTTTGTCAAAAGCGATGTAGCAGAGAAACGCGTGCCCAGCGGCATCGTAAGCGACGGAAACATCGCCAGAGACTCTGTATTCTTTGGGCGCGGTTCCTTCCGCCACGGTCCAGGTCTGTCCGGCATCCGTGGTATAGGCGACGCTGGCATTGATCTGCCAAGCCACAATTAGCTGACGTGGGTTGACTGGATTCACGGCGATGGCCGGCTCATTGAAGAATCCTGCCTTCGGTGTCACGTCCACCATGTGCGCTTGCGGAGCGGGTGGCAAAGATTGCCCGAGAAGCGGCAACCCTATCAAGAGTAAAACAAGAAGTCGCATCAGCATGATCGCGGAACATTGTAAATGCTTGTGCTCCTGCGGCGGGCCCGATGCGCGCTCTTCGATTGAGTCGCTACACGGCCCGAGCCATGCTCAGGGAATCTCCATTCGGCATGATGAGCTGCGGTCCCGTCTTTTCTCCGGAGAGATGGCCGCAGATGGATTTCGACCATTGGAAGACATTGCTAGACTGGATGGTCCGCCGCATCTTCCTCATGCGGTTGCTTTCTTCATCCTGCGGCATCAGCAAAGCTTGCCGTAGTGCCGATGCCACGCCTTCAGCATCGTAAGGATTCACGAGAAGCGCGCCACACTTGAGTTCAGCGGCGGCCCCGGCGAACTCGCTCAGCACCAGCACACCGCGCTCATCATTGCGGGCTGCGCAAAATTCCTTGGCCACCAGATTCATACCGTCTTTGAGCGGCGTGACCAGAGCCACATCTGCCGCGGAGTACATGGCGAGCAGTTCCTCGCAAGAGACATGACGGTGAAGGTAGCTTACCGGCGACCAGCCAGGTTTCCCAAATTCACCATTGATCTGGCTTACCAGCCGTTCTACGCGCGCTTTGCAATCGCGGTAGCCTGTGATCTCCTCGCGGCTGGGGACCACCAACTGCACCAGCGTGACACGCTCGTGCAGCTCCGGTCTTTGCTCCAGCAGCGTCCGGAACGCAATGAGACGCTCGGGAATGCCTTTTGTGAAGTCCAGCCGGTCGATGCCCAGAATCAACTGCTTGCCGGCGAGAGACTCCCGTATCTGGCTGGTCCGGAGACAAACCTCCGGTTTGCCCGCGCGGCGGGAGAAGCCCTGGAAATCAATACTGATGGGCGCTGTTGTGATCTCGCTGTGCAAGCCTTGTGCGCACACCAGGAACTTGCCGCCGCTACGCCTCACTTTCACGTGGCCCATACAGCGACGCAGACAAGCGATGAAATTCCTGCGGTCGCGGTCGGTCTGAAATGCAACTGTATTGAAGCGCATGAGCCCGCGGAGAATCTCGGTACGCCACGGAAGTTTTTCAAACACATCCGGAGGAGGAAAGGGAACGTGATGAAAGTATGCCACTCTGGCCCGAATGCTGCGAGCGCGCAGGCACTCGGCCAGCATCATCAGGTGATAATCGTGCACCCACAGAAAATCATCTCTGTGCATCGTCCGCTCAACAGCATCGGCAAACTTTTCATTCACATCGCGGTAAACCGCCCAGTGGAGCGGATTGAAATCGCAACGCGATTGCAGGTCATGGAAAAGCGGCCAGAAGATTTCATTACAGCAGCCGTTGTAGAAGTGGCGTATCTCAGCCGGAGTCAGGAACACCGGCTCCATTGAATATTCGGGAGCACAGTGGTGACGCAGAACTTTTTCAATCTCGCTGTCATACTCGGTGCCTGGCCAGCCGATCCACACTCCGCCGTGCGTTTTAAAGATCGGGAGAAGCGCAGTCACCAGCCCGCCAGAACTGGTGTTCACTTCGATTCCTTGCTCGTTCTTCTGGACCGTGACGGGCAGGCGATTGGAGACGATAAGAAGCCGGTTCTGCTCACTCATGCATCACCTCCGCAGGCGTGGATCCATTCAGTGAAGAATTGCACCACCTCTCCCGGAGGCTTGAGCCAAACCTCGGCCGCTGTCGAGCGGTAAGTGTTGCGCACCAGAACGGACAGACCGCGGCCGGCGATAGCGCGAAAGGCATCTTCGTCGGTCATATCATCGCCAAGATAGGCCGCCACTGTCTCTGTGGTGGTCTCAGCAAGCAGCGTTCTTACTGCGTCGCCTTTATTAGCGGACCGAGCTTTCAATTCCATGCCGCCGTCGAATTCTGTGAGCAGCAGATTGCTGTGGCAGGTCAGGGGTGCAAGCAGCCGATAGCACTGCGTGCGCACATCTTCCAAATGGTGGCGCTGCAGGCCTCTCCAGTGGACGGCGATGGCCCCCGTTTTGATCTCGCAGAGTTCCGCGAGGCCTCCTTCCTCCAAAATGACTTCAGCCTGGCGGATACCGCGCGATACGTCGGGCGCCAGGAAGGCGAGTTCAAATCGGCCATCAGGGTAGAGGCGCTCAAGGCCATGTGTCCCCCAGATTTCGGGCCTGAGGCCGACGCCAAGGAGCGGCTGAATGTCGCGGGCGGAACGCCCACTGATCAATACAAGCCGTGTCCTGCAGGTGCAACTGATGCTGTCCAGGAGTTCAGGGATCGAAGAATACGGAAAGGCGCGCTTTCGATCGGTCGTAAATGGAGCGATAGTGCCGTCGTAATCAAGCATGAGCAGACGGCTCTGGGAATCCCTTAACCGGTGAAAGAACACTGCGATATCAGAAGACGGGGTGGCTGCTGCTGCGCACATCGGGGGCTCCTCAAGATCAAAATGGCTGCCCGGGCTGCGAAGGAGAATCGGGAAAAAGCTCCAGCCCGGGCAGGAAGCTATCCACTGTTATGCCCACTATGAGGCTTGGCCTGCCAGAAGAAAATACAGTAGGGACTGTACGACTGCGTCAAAATCAGGGTATGAGGAGAAGCTGTTAAGAGATGATCTTTTTGCGCACGGCGTATAGCACGATCTCTGCCGAGCTGTGCAGGTCAAGCTTTTGCATGATGCGGGTGCGGTGAGTTTCTACCGTGCTGGTGGAAAGATCCAGAGTACTGGCCACCTCTTTGTTTGACTTGCCTTCAGCAAGGAGCTGAAAAATTTCTTTTTCCCGGTCGGTCAGCAGATCATAGGAATCCTGCAGCCCGCGTTGTTGCAGTTGCCGCATATAATCTTCCCGCAGAGTGTCCGCAATAGTAGGACTGAAAAAGGACTTTCCTTCGGCCACCGCCTCAACCGCGCGGTAAAGGTCAACATCGGCGCTGCCTTTCAGCAGATAACCTTTGGCTCCTGCTGCCAGGGTGCGAGTGAGATAACTCTCGTCAGAGTGCATGCTCAAAATGATTACGCCAATCCTGGGATTTCGCTTGGCGATCTGCGAAGTTGCCTCAATACCATTCAGGTTGGGCATGGCGATATCCATGACGACTACATTGGGAGCGAGTTCCTCCGCCAGCCGGACCGCTTCCCGCCCATCGGCAGCTTCGCCTACTACTTCGAAACCAGGATTCTGTTCCAACTGCAGGCGCAGGCCTCTGCGAACAATCCCATGATCATCGGCAATCAGGATGCGAACTTTGCTCATGCCCGGGCTCCGATGGGAATCTCGATGCGCAACGTCGTGCCTTTGTTCTTTTCTGAGGCGATTCGCAGAGACCCGTCCAGCTCCTGAACACGTTCCTGTATGCCAAGGAGACCGAGGCCGCTACGCAAGCGCGCCGTGGCGTCGAATCCCCTGCCATCATCCTGAACCACCAGGACCACTTGGCTGTCTTCGGCGCACACGGAGACAAGAACATTCTTTGCCTCTGCGTGGCGGGCGCAGTTCGTGAGCGCCTCCTGCACAATGCGATAGATGGAAGTGCGCTGAGCGTCACTCAGTTCATCCACAAGGCCTGTGACCTGCACGGTGGCAGGTACTCCGGTGCGGCGGGAAAATTCCCGCCCTTGCCAGCGCAACGCCGGCTCAAGACCTAGATCATCGAGCATGGACGGCCGCAGCCCCATGGCAAGATCGCGGATGATGTGCATGGCCTTGGTGTTCAACTGCTTGGCATCTTCGACTCGCGCGTGAAACGCTTCAGAATCGGAGTTGCGCAGCTTTTCCAGATTGCTGATCTCAATCCCCAGCGCGGTCATTGTCTGGCCGACTTCGTCATGCAGCTCGCGTGACAAGGCCTTACGCTCGCCCTCCTGCGCCTGCACCAGGCGACGGGAAAGTTTTCTGAGATTGCTCTGCGTTTCTTCAATCTGCTTGCGCTGTTCCTCCTGCTTCTTTTCGAGCGCCGCCACCCGGTACGTGCTCAGCAGCGCCACCAGGCATCCGAAGCTCAGGGCAAATCCGATCATGCGATAGAGAAAGCTTTCCAGCACCCGTCGGCTGTGGCGGGTCCGCTCGCGTTCGCGTTCCAGGTTATCCCGGTTGAGCTTCGCCATTTCGCGCGCGAGGTCCACGACCGCCTGGCGGCGGGGAAGGATCTTGTGCCGCAGAAAGTACCAACTCTTGTCGGCTTTTTCCTGCGCCGTCCAGTCGAAAATCGGATCCAGAGAATCCCAGTACCCCTGGACCACGTTTTGGAGTTGCTTCAGCCGGGGACTATCAGTATCAGAAGCGCTGCCGGCCAACTCATCAAGACGCTTCTGCAGCGAGGAGCGGATCTCCAGAAGCTGCTGGCGATGCAGGGGCGCGTTCTGAGGCGAAGGATCGAGCAAATAGTCGCGAACCAGAATGTCGGCAAGGTACATATCGGTTGCGATATCGCGCCGGAACGACTCGGCCTGCAGGTAGGCGTCCTGGGTAGACTCCATTTCCGTGTAAATGGCGCGGGCGCGGCGGATTGCGCCGATGCCCAGAATTGCAATGAGCGCAATCAGTGTGCCGAATCCGAGCGCGAGGACAAAATACGAACGCGAAAGGAATGCCTGCCGGTCCCAGTTGAGAACCTTCTCGAACGCAGGCAGGCGGCGGGCCATCGCCACGGCCCTGCCTTTTACTGCAACGATGCCCATTTTTCTATTTTCCCACAGTGAGTGTGTCTGCTGGCCCGCTGCCGCACGAAGTCCCAATCGTGGCATTGGAGAGTTCTTCACGTTACTTCCTCGTAGCCTCACGCCAGAAGGCACGCTGCATTGCAGAAATGATTACACCAACGCGGGCTGATGGTGAGGAAAAGTGCGGCTGCGCCGGGAGGCAACCACGGTTCCGGCTGCTCTATCACATGATTCTGCATGATTGTACCTGTGTTGCTCTTGTTTCTGTTCCAGCTTCCCGGCAACGGCCGGGAAGCTACTGGCGAGCTGACGGTCACTGCCAGAGTGGCCAGTTCCGTCTCGGTGACATTCGCGGCCAATGGCACGCCGGTCATTGTTGTGGCCAATGCCAAGGCGGATGCTGATGCTTTGACACGCGTGTCATCGCAATCTCCCTCAAACAAAACGGCGCACCCGAACGAAGAAAGCACCCACGTGAAACAGCACAATCCGAAGCGATTCTGACAACTCGGCAGGCAAGGCGCTGCGCTTCGCGAAAACAGGAGGCTAGCCAGATCAGTTCAACGTCGCCAGGGCCTGGGCAAGGTCGTCCCTTAGATCCGTAACATCTTCCAGTCCGGTATACAGTCGCACGATGCGCGAGCCATAGGCCGGGCGTTTGGGCGAGTTCAGATCATATGTCATCACCAGGCTGGCAACACCACCCCAACTGTACCCGATTTTGAACAAGCGAAGACAATCGACAAAGCGCTGCACGTCTGCTTTCGTGAAGCGCTGGTGAAAGACAATGGAGAACAGGCCTGTGGAACCAGTGAAGTCGCGGCGCCACAGGTCGTGCCCGGGACACGAAGGCAGAGCAGGATGAAGCACGCGTTCAATTTCAGGACGCTCGCTGAGCCAACGAGCGAGTTCCAGCGCTGAGCGTTCAACCTGCTTCAGCCGAACGGCCATTGTTTTCATGCCGCGCAACGCCAGGCTGCAATCGTCGGGTGAAGCTGCGCAGCCCAGTACCTGATGGGTCTCTCCCAACCTATGGAACAGTTCCGGGTCGCGGACCGTCACTGAACCCAGCAGCAGATCGCTATGCCCACCCACATATTTGGTCAGCGCCTGCATGGTCACGTCCGCGCCGCGGCCGAAAGCGTCAAAATGGACTCCGGCTGACCACGTGTTGTCCAGAGCAACAAGCGCGCCGCGCCGATGAGCTGTTTCCGCGATAGCGGGAACGTCTTGAATTTCCATCGTGACTGAGCCGGGATTCTCGCACCATACCAGGCGTGTATTGGCGCGAAACTCAGAATCGATTGCTCCTCCCATTCCAGGCGTGTAGTAACTGACCTCCACTCCAAACCGGCGCATGACGTGATTGGCCAACTTACGGTTTGGGCCGTAGATATTCTCCGGCATCAGCACGTGGTCTCCGGTTTTCAAAAGTGCAAGGTGGATTAAAGAAATTGCGCCCTGGCCGCCGGGTGTAATCAAGGTGCGGTAGCCATGCTCCAGTTCGCATACCCGGGCCGCCAGCTCTAAAGCAGTAGGTGTTCCATACAGACCATACGTGTAGCCCTGCTCCCACTGGTTCCATTCGTCATTCGCGTCGGCAGCGTGCTCGAAGAGCACGGTAGAGCCGCGATAAACAGGAGTGACCAGAGAGTGAAAGTCCGCGGGTACCGCCGCGTCAGAATGGATGAGAGAAGTCTTCCAGTCTTTATTTCCGGGCATAGGGAACATTGTAGTGGAGCAGCAAACCCGCAACGCTCACATCGTGCCCGGAGATTCGCGTCAGCCGGCCTTGGATTGCTCACTTGCCGCCGCGCTTCCACCAAAGTCGGAATCAAGACTAATGTGGGCTGCGGTGGAATGCTCCGGAGCAACCTCAAAGCGTACGCGCTCACCGCATTTTGTGCAGACAGGAAAGCTTTCCCCAGCCCGAAGATAGCTCAGGTGTGGCACGCGGTGCTGATAATGATGCACCCAGTACATTGCATCTTTTGGGACTGGCGACCCAGGCTTAAATGCATCCCTGAACATGGCACATCCGTGATTTGGCAATCACAGGCACTCCCGTCGCGGTTGGCCGCCCAATCACCCGGAAGAGCGATGCAGCCATCCTTAGAGGTTTCTCATTCTAGTCCGGTTCCTACTCAGCCGCAAATATTTGCTGCCGAAAGCACCGATCTTGTTAACAAATAAGGTGATTACCAGATTAGGAAACGGTCATTTCCGAAAATGGAACGATTTCCAAGCGCAATACGAGAACCGCTCGACCGAGCGATACAATCTTTTCACCGGTCATGCAAAAAAAGATACGCAAGCCGCTCGCCGACTCTCCGGTAGACAGTGCACCCAATTTCGCTGCCAGCATGTCAGACCAGCTTTGGGTGCGCCCGAATTCCAACCTGATTCAGGTGCGCAAAGACGCGAACGCGAGAGCTGCAAGCGGGAAAAAGCTCCTGGAACTGGCCGACGTTGCTCTGGGGCTGAAGAAAGCAACTTCAGCAAAAAGGAGCGCAAAGGTTCTTCATCCGCAGGCGCATTCCCAGGTGGAGTTGCATCCCAAGAGCAAACGAGCGCTACGCTCAAATTGAAGTTCAGCCTATCGTGTTTTGCCCACCGCAAGCTTTCGGCGCAAGCGGCACGTGAACCCGGCATTCTGTTAGCTCTGCTCGGGTAGATTTCGGTCCCACGCAATCTCCGCTGAAAAACGCCGCCGCAGGTCGGCCGGATCCACACCCTGTTCTCGAAGGTGGCGGAGGCTCAGAGCGTCATGGCGCTTGGCCAGGCGGCGGTCCTGTTCATCGCGGAGCAGGGGACAATGGAAGTAGGCAGGCGCGGGATAACCAAGCGCGTCGATAAGCAGCAACTGGCGCGCGGTGCTGCGCAGCAGATCAGCGCCGCGCACAACCTCGGTGATGCGCATGGCCTCGTCATCGACGACCACGGCCAACTGGTAAGCGGGAACGTCATCGCGGCGCCAGACCAGGAAATCACAAAAATCCACACCGGCTGTGAACTGCTGCTCACCTTGGCAGCGGTCAAAGAACGAGACGAGCTTCTGGTCAGGAACCCGGAAACGCCAGCTTACGCCCGCAGGTGTTTCCCAATCTTTGGCCTGACTCACCTTGCTGCGACATTTTCCAGGATAACGGATTTCATCATCTTCTTCGTGAGGAGCGGAAGGAGCGTGTTCGAGGTCCTTGCGGGAGCAGGTGCATGGGTAGATGAAGCCGCCGTCGCGCAGCCTGCGCCATGCTTCCAGATAAAAGCTCGGGCGCTCATTTTGCGAGTACGGGCCGTAAGCGCCGACAGATTGGCAGGGGAGATCGGGACCTTCATCCCAGTCGAGTCCCAGCCAGCGGAGGTCATCGAACATTGCTTGCTTGAACTGCGGGCGCGAGCGATGCGGGTCCAGGTCTTCATTGCGGAACACGAGTTCCCCGGCAGAGGCGCGCGCCCGCTGGTAGGCCACCCAGAAGGTGCGCGCGTGTCCCAAGTGCAGGTATCCGGTTGGAGAAGGCGCCAGGCGGCCGCGGTACGAGGGCATCA
>DATNDP010000018.1:0-8085 GCA_035553195.1 Candidatus Acidiferrales bacterium | reverse complement strand
ACCCCAGCACGCGAAAGTCGCGCGTGCCGGGGACCCCGGCGGATGAACGCGGATTGAGGTACAGCCATGCGCATCAAATCGTTGGTGTGAACAAGAGTGTCTCCACCCCAGCAGACCAAATGCCGGGTCTGCTGGGGACCTCGGTCTGTGCCACACGGGGCGGGAATTCAATGCTAGCAGCGTTCGAGCAATCGGTGACATGCGACTGGAATCTCACCGCATCGAGTTTGTATTTTCCCAGGCGGGTGATTCCGGGGCGGCCGGTGATGGGGCCTCCGCTGATGCTGCACGGGCTGGCGTGCGAGCCGGTGAATGAAGCCGGCGTGGTGTTTCTGTTCGGCATGGTGGCGCACCGGCTGGGGTTCTGGGTGGATTCGTTGCAAATGGCCTATCCGGATTGCGAGGCCAAGCTGGAAATGGAGCCCGGATTGTGGCAGCACGTGCACATTGAATTTGAATACGAAAGCCGGCACTTTCGCGCGCATCGGCACGACGAGAAGAAGTGCGACATCCTGGTGTGCTGGCGGCACAACTGGAAAGGGTGCCCGAAGGAGATACAGGTGGTGGAGATGAGAAAGCTTTTGGGGAGATAGGGAAATCGGGTGATCCGGTGATCGGGTGATCGCGTGATCGGAAAATCAAACCTACCACGGAGGCACGGAGACACGGAGAAAACCGGAAAACCTTAACGCTGATTGCGCTGATGACACTGATTCTCGCTGATCTTTGAACGGGCCGGGAGATTTGAACGGGCCGATTGCCGGGAGGTCGCGATATCGACGACGAGAAGCATTTATATAAGCAAAGCTGCTGCTGGTGCGCCGAGTTGCTGCTGAAAAAAGCAGTCAGCAATCACTATTCAGCAAAGGCTCGCAGTTCCTCACGGACTTCTGATGATCGATAACGGTCCCACCCGAGCGTTAAATACCAGCGACGCGGGCCGTTCTTTTTGTATCGCTCCGCCTTTGGCTGCGCTCCGGCCTACGGCAGTGTGGAGTTCGTGGATACTACCCTTACCCGGCACTTGCCCTTCAGCTCGCTGACGCTCGCCTCGGGACCGTGCCGGGCTACTATCTGCCGCGCCTTGCGGCGCTGCGCTTTCACGGATGAGTAAACCGTCGTAGCTCCCGTTTGCCTTTCCGGTTTTCTCCGCGTCTCCGTGCCTCCGTGGTGGGTGTGAGCTTTTGCTGATTGCTGAGTGGCTGCTGCGGGATTCGATTACAGATGATGGTCCGCAGAATTGCTGCTGAAGTGCCAGCAGCGTAGCGCGATCGCGTGGCAGAAATTGACGCGAGCTGCAGCAAGGAGAATTGCTGAAGCAAAAACCAAAATCTTGAAAAGCGATGAGAATGGGAAGGCATATGAGGTTGTGGAGGAAGGCAAGTAGCTAAATTTAAAGGGAGTTGCGGCGGCGGTAAGGTTTTTAACTCGTAACGAAGAAATCAGTAACCATATAGTTCACATTAAGGTGAATTCGCGGTAAAATACCTTAAAGGTAAGGGAATTTAGCCGTCCTGCCGTGCGGAAAGTGATCGGCAGGGGGAGGCTTGACTTGGAAACAGAACGATAGCGGGAAAATCGGCAGCATGAAGCGGTCGCCCTCGTCAACAAAAGTTCTAAGGCCCTAATAGGAAGTGTCAGTGACAGCCGTACCGCCGTTTAAGGAATCATCTCGCGATCTGATTATTGAAGTGGCCCGAGCCCTGGAGCCTTACTTCCCCGACATTACTAATAAGTGGCGTGAGCGGCTGGTCAAGGATTTTGGCTTTGATGGCCGCACGCTGGCGGCGCTGGAGCGGCTGACGCCCGCGGCCGGCTCGGTTTACTTCTGCCACGACGACTTTCCCGGATTTGAAGAGAACCTGCAATACTTTGGCACGCGGCTTTCCAAGCTGCAGGTGGACACGCGCTCAGTAGCGCGATGCCTGGAGCTGTTCCAACTGGAGTGCGACCCTTATCTTACCGGGCTGTTTCCCGAGCGCGAGGCGGAAGCTAAAGCCGCGCTGGAAATGCTCTCCTCCGTATCGTTCGTCATTATCTCCGGCGCGTACTACGACGCGAAGACGGTGGAATCAAACGCGCTGCTCTCACTTCTCGACGCAGAGCTGGCGGCGGACGACCTGAGCGTGCTGCTGCAGAAGGTGATGGAAATTACCACACGCACCTTTCAAGCTTCAGTGGGCGCGATTCTGTTGCGTGATCAGGAAAGTCAACTCCGGTTGGCGAATGCGGTGGGCCTGGTGGATGTGACGCCGCAGGATTTTAAGGTCGTGATTGGAGAAGGCTTCACCGGCAGAATTGCCGCGGCAGGCGAGCCGGCGATGGTGCTGGATACGAGTACGGAAGGACCGTTTTCGCCGATGATCCGCGCCAAAGCGAAATCACTGTGGGGCGTGCCGCTGAAGGCCGAAGGCGAAACCATTGGCGTGATGGCCATCGGGTTCCCCAAGCCATATGAATGGCTGCCGACAGAACGCGAGTTGATGCGGGCAATTGCCGATCGCGCGGCGCTGGCGATTGAGCGCGCGCAGATGAATGACGCGTTGCGTGAACGCGAGCAGCGCATCGCCGAACTTTCCGCGCACCTGCTGCGCGTGCAGGAGGAAGAGCGGAAGAGGATCAGTCGCGAACTGCACGATGAGACCGGGCAGGCGCTGATGGTGATCCGGCTGTACCTGGGAATGATGGAGCAGGGCGCGACCGCACGCAACATTCGCGGGAAGATCAAAGAAACCGTGGAAGTGGTGGACCGGACGATAGAGGGAATCCGGAGAATTATTGGCAAGCTGTCACCACTGGTGCTACAAGAGCTTGGACTGGTGGCCGCGATTCGCAAAGAGGCAAAAGACCTGGCGAAGGCGACGGGCCTGAAGACGCGAGTGATGATTGCGGACGATGTGGGACGGCTGGCGCCGGGCACGGAACAGGCCATCTATCGCGTAGTGCAGGAAGCGCTGCACAACGTGGCCAAGCATGCGCAGGCGAAGAATGTGACGATCCAGGTTGTGCGCGAAGGCGAGAAGGTAAGCGTGCAGGTGGAAGATGATGGCGTCGGGATCCAGGCGGTGCGCGGGAATCCGCGGACCGGATCGTTTGGACTGGCGGGCATCAAGGAACGAATTGCAATGTTGGGCGGGGTCTCGCGCGTGATCTCGACCAAAGGAAAGGGAACGCGCATAGAAATATCCGTGCCCGCGGGCGAGAGCTCGCAGGTGGAGAGGCCGTTGCTGCATGCGGCGGCGCATCCGGGAGCACGGGCGAATTAAACGACGGAAAGAGGAACCTCCCCATGCCGAAGATTAAATGTTTGCTGGTTGATGATCACACGCTGTTTCGCCAGGGCGTACGGCGACTGCTGGAAAGCGAAAGCGATTTCGAAGTCGTAGGCGAATCGCCGGATGGCGGCGACGCCGTGGAAAAGGCGCGCGAGCTGCGTCCGGACATCGTGCTGATGGATATCGGCATGCCGGGACTGTCGTCGTTTGAGGCGGCGCGGCAGATCAAGAAGAATCGCATCGAGACGAAGATTTTGTTCCTCACGATGTATGAGGACGAGGACTACCTCGTGCAGTGCCTGGAGGTCGGCGCGTCAGGCTATGTGCTGAAGGATACGCCGGCGCCGCAATTGCTGAGCGCCGTCCGCGATGTGTATAAAGGCGGGAAATATTTGAGCTCGCAGGTGCTGGGCAAGCTGGTGGAGGATTTCCGGTCGCGCGTGCGCGATACCAGGATGCGTCCGAGGATTTCCACCCTCACGCCAAGAGAGCGCGAAATATTGAAGCTGCTGGCCGAAGGGAATTCAGTCAAGGAGATTGCGGTGATCCTCGGCTTAAGCGTGAAGACGGTCGAAGCGCATAAATTCAATCTCATGCGCAAACTCGACATCCACAACAAAGCCCAGTTGGTGACGTATGCGATTCAGAAGAAGATCATCAAGATCCCTGTCAACCAGTAGGATCCCTGTCAACCAGTAGGATTCCTGCCAACCAGTAGGATTCCTGTCAACCAGTAGGATTCCTGCCAACCAGTAGGATCACGGTCGACCAGTAGCTTCTACCTTCTCACAAAAGGGCGCTCTTTCGAGCGCCCTTTTCATGCCTGCGAGCGAATATAAACCAGGGCAATCCAGCTGCTCTGCAATTCCGAAGAAAGGGCCAACCCGCTCTGAGGGAGGGCATCTAATTCGGTACGTATCACTGCCGTTTTCGTTGTGCCGCCTCAGGTGGCACGAAGGTCAATAAGCTTCAAGGCCGTTCACTTCGTCATAACAAGCCAAAAGGGAGACATGCATGAAGAAGTACGCCTACAAATTCGCTATGTTTCTGGCGCTGAGCTGCGGTTTCGCGCTGGCTCAGACCATGCCTCAGCAACAGAGCCCGCAGACACCGTCTTCACCGTCAGCTTCTCAGCCTGCGCCAGACCAAACTCAGCCTCCGGCGCAGCCTGATCAGAGCACGGACCAGAACAAGGGATCAGCGACGTCGCCCGACACCATGCCGAAGTCCGACCAGAACGCCGATCAGAACAAAGACCAGAGCAAGATGCCGCAGAGCGACACCGCAGCCGGCGCCGGCGATGTTCAGAGCCAGGTGCAGACTGCCCTGCAGCAGGACCCCAAGTTGTCGGACGCCAACATCACCGTTAACGTGAAGGGCAACAAGCTCGAACTGAACGGAACGGTTGCCAATGGCGACGCGAAGAAGGAAGCCGAGAAGGTCGCCAAAGACAAGGCGGGCAATCTGAAAGTGAAGAATCACCTCAAGGTAGCCAGCGCCAATCCGGCCGGACAGGACAAGGCTGCTCCACCAAAGCCGTACTAAACCGGTAAGAAACTACTCACAGGAATGGCGGCCCGTTCAGGGCCGTCATTTTATTTCGCCGTCTCGATGCACCGTACTGGGCGAAAATGCCGGCAGACAGATGGCAATATATTCGGTCGCTTCATCCGGCGTTGAATACTGAATCCACTCTCCTGCGTGCGCGATTACCGCCTGCCCCGCTTCAACGTCGAATGATCCTTGTTTGTGGGTGACCTGCAACCGCCCTTTCAGCACGATCGTGTACTCATCAAATTCCGGCGCTTGGCCGGGCTCCAGCCATCCTGCCGGGCTACGCATGTGGGCTACGCTTAGCCTTTCTTCTGACGTGTTGACTCGTCCAACGTATTCATCAATCAGCTTCGGCATATTTCCAGCGGCCTGAATGCGCGTAGCGCCCTGAATCAGCGTAGGCAAGTTCAACCTCCTCGGTCGGATGTGCTCTTCAGCTTTGGCCTCTTCCCGGCAAAGCGTAATATATCTGATTCCGCCGGAGTACACCCAGCACCGGCGTACGGAGAAGCAATGAAAACTTCTTTGTTCGCACTCTTTCTCTGTTTGTCTGCCACATGCTTTGCCCAGGGCGCCATCCGCGAGCAGCTTTCTGTGGATGCCACGGATGCTCCGCGCAACATTATTCATTCCGTTGTGACCATACCTGCCACCGCCGGTCCCATGACGCTGGTTTACCCCAAGTGGATACCGGGAAATCATCGTCCCACGGGACCAATCCAGAATGTCGCGGGGCTACACATCAAGGCAGATGGCCGCGAAATCCCATGGCAGCGCGACCTCGAAGATATGTATGCCTTGCACCTGCAGGTCCCCGCGGGCACTCGTCAGCTCGAAGTCGCATTCGACACGATCACCTACTACGAAAAAAGATCGCTCGCTTCGAGCAAAGTGCTGGACCTCGTTTGGAACCAGGAAGTCATGTATCCGCAGGGAGCCTCCATTGATTCGGTTGAAGTAACGGCCTCAGTTCACCTTCCTCAAGGCTGGAAGTTTGGAACCGCTCTCGATGTCAGCCGCCAGTCGGGAGACACAATTGATTTCCAGCCAGTCACTCTCAACCGGCTGGTGGATTCGCCGCTGATTGCCGGCTTGTACTATCGTCAGGTCCAGCTCACGCCTGCGGGTGAAAAGCCTGTTCACGTTATAGACATGGTTGCGGAGAGCCCTGACGAACTTGAAATCACTGATAAGGACGTCGCCAGCTACAAGCAGCTCGTTGCCGAAACCGGGAAACTCTTCGGCGCTCGTCACTATGAAAAGTACCACTTCCTGCTGACCCTGAGCGATCAGACCGCGCACCACGGTCTTGAACATCATGAATCCAGTGACAACGGCGCAGCGGAAGACATGTTTGCCAATGCCAACTCGCACAACCTTGAAGCCGATCTCCTGCCGCACGAATTTACTCACTCATGGAATGGCAAATATCGCCGCCCTGCGGGCCTGGTGCACCTCAATTATCAGCAGCCCATGCACGGTGATTTGCTTTGGGTTTACGAGGGCATGACCGATTTCTGGGGCAACATTCTTGCTGCGCGCACCGGCCTGCGCTCGCCGGAGCAGTTTCGTGAAAATCTGGCGTACACCGCAGCCATGCTCGACCACCGTGCCGGCCGCAGCTGGCGGCCGCTTCAGGACACCGCCACGTCTGTTCAGATCCTTTTTGCCGCTGCTCCCGAATGGCAAAACTGGCGACGCTCGGCCGACTACTACCCAGAAGGCTATCTGATCTGGCTGGAAGTGGATTCCATCATCCGCCGCCAGAGCGGCGGGCGTAAGTCGCTGAATGATTTCTGCCGCCTTTTCGAAGGGCCACCGAGCGGGCCACCCAAGGTCGTCACTTACAACTTCGAAGATGTGGTTTCTGCACTGAATCAGGTGGTTCCGTACGATTGGGCAAAGCTCTTGCGCGACCGGCTCGACTCCAAATCACCGCATGCTCCCATGGGAGGAATTGAAAACGACGGCTGGAACATCATTTACAACGATAACAAAAATGCCACCATGGAAGCTGCTGAGAAGGTCGGCAACGCCATAGACATGAGCTTCTCGCTTGGTCTCATCGTGACCAAAGACGGAGATATACGCGATGCCATTCCCGGAATGCCCGCTTATGCCGCCGGTATTGGTCCGGGAATGAAGATCATCGCAGTGAATGGCCGCAAGTGGTCGAAAGACACCATGCGCGCAGCGCTGCGTTACGGCACCCAGACGAAACAGCCGCTCGAGTTGCTGTGCGAAAACGCCGATTATTTCAGCACTTACAAAATTGACTATCACGGCGGAGAGAAATACCCGCACCTGGTAAGGAATGGCTCTCAGCCAGACGTGCTGAGCGACGTCATCAAGCCTCTGGCGCCTCCGCAGTAACGCGTTCAGGCGACACACGCGCGACGGCGGCTGTGCGCTCCAGTTTGTCCCAGGCAAACGGCTTGCCGTCAATGGCGCGCTTCAGGGTCTTGAACAGCACGGCAGAGAAGAGCTGGCGGTAGGAGAAGCGCTGGAGCCAAAGGTGAAGAAGCAATTGCATCTCTTCCCGCTGGCCGGCTTCGCGGCGCTCCAGCAGAAAAGCCAGTGCGGAGGCGATGAAGTCGATCAGCAGAAAAATCACAAAGTAGAGCACAAGCTGCTCAAAGCTGCGCGGATCGCTGCTCTCAGGATGAAAGTAGCGTTCCAGCAGGAACTTCAATGTCCCCACGGCAAACATGAGATCAATGAAAGGCGAGAGCAGCGGCAGCACGATTTGAAAGACGATAATGTTGGGCAGAGCAATCCAGCCCAGCCGGCTGCGGCGACGGATCGCCTGGCCGTGCTTCCACGCGGCCTGCAGAATGCCAAAAGACCAGCGGAAACGCTGCCGCATCAGGCCGTTAGCCGTCGTGGGAGCCTCCGTGAATGCCAGTGCCCGGTCTTCGTTAATCACCCTCCATCCCAGCTCCAGCAATGACATGGTCAGGTCGGCATCTTCCGCCACCGTATCGGTGTGATATCCACCCGCCTCGCGTACAGCCGAGGTCCGCCATGCTCCAATGGCCCCAGGAACTACGCTAACGGCCCCGAACACATTCAGCGCGCGCCGTTCGAAATTCTGGCTGGTGATGTATTCGAGTGCCTGCCAGCGCGTCCACAAGTTAACGCGATTGCCCACCTTCGCATTTCCAGCTACCGCCGCAACTTCCGAATCGGCAAAGTGGGGCACCAGCAGCGAAATCGCCGTGGGAGAGATCATGGTATCGGCGTCAATCCCGATATA
>DATNDP010000017.1:0-2339 GCA_035553195.1 Candidatus Acidiferrales bacterium | reverse complement strand
TTGCCGCCCGCCTGGCGGCTCAATGGTCTCCACCAGATAAAGAGAACCCGCATCACTGCCGGTGAACTCGCGCGATTTTGTCAGGATCAGTTCCAGCAGGCGCGCCGGATCATGCTCAGCAGAGAGCGCCACGCCGATCTGGTTGAGCTCGTGAATCTCCTGGCTGGCCCCGGCGAGACGCTGGTTTACCTGCTGCCGTGTGTAGACCAGGTGGATATGATCGAGAGCATTGTCAACCATGCGATCGAGCAGCGGCTCGGTCACGTCAGGAGGCAGATAGGCATACACAGCGCCGTCGTTTCGCGGATCACTGAAACAGGTGTTGGTCAGCGCCAGGACGCGAACGTTGGGAACGCGCAACTGAGCATAGTTGTGGTCCACCTGATGTTCCCGCGACACAAGCACGATGCGCTCGGCCTCCGGGTCCTCTGCCACCGCCCGATGAAAGGGAAGCCGCCGAAAGCGCTGAACTTGGCGGAAGTAGCGCGCCGCCACCGGATCATCCTCAAAGTAGGCAATGACGGGCAGGGCCCGCATGCCCGGCGCAGCGCGGCGTTTTGGAGAAACGGCAGTGCTCATTTCAAGGACTTGTGGCGCTTTAAGAAAGGTGCTGCTTGCCGAGAGATATTAGCCCAATTGGCCGCATTTTGGGAACATTACTGACCATCTGCACCCATGAACCAAGTGCCGATATCTGCCAATGTCCTTCCGGTCAGGGGAAAGCCTCAACACAAGCTGTGGCAAAGCCTTAACTTGCGGGTTCTTGATGGCTTCCAGCGGTAAGAAATCCAAGTTGACCCCGGTGCCTGGCTCTGTGATGTGACAGATTAAGAGGGCAAGGATCAGCCGAAAACAGATGCTATAATGACGAAGTTGACCGCTGATTACCCCTATTTCTTGCGGTGGTCACCCTTCTCGTCGGGACGTGGCTCAGCCTGGTAGAGCACTCGCTTGGGGTGCGAGGGGTCGGCAGTTCAAATCTGCCCGTCCCGACCATTTCTTTCCTCTTTCATCAATCGCTTAATAGCCGCAGTCGTGTCGAGCCGACCCATGAAGCACCCCAATATCGCGCTAAGCCGCGCGAGCGCCCTCACATCTTCACTCCTTTTTTGACCGTGCAATCAGAAAACGTGAGTTTTATTCCGAACGGGTTCCCACCGTAGCTGCCGCGCAAATCGAGCTTCTGTACCAGCTCCAGGCCGGAGACTTCCTGGTATCCAATGGCGACTTTCAGTTGGGTACTCTCGTCAGGTTTGTTGGAGAAATACGTCGCTTCATATGAGGTGAAGAGAAGGCCTTTGGGAGTCCGCGTGAATTTAGGCCAGATGGCGCTGTTGAATTCCGGAGAGGTGACTTTCAGTTGGCTGACGGAGAAATCAGGGTCCATGGTTGTAACCACATCAGCAGTATCTTCTTTGTAGGTCAACCGGTACTGTGGGCCCAGGTTCTCGAGTTGATATTCACTCTCGATGCTGGGGAACGGCGGACTCATCATGAAGAGCTTCCAGGTATCGAAAAATCCCGCGGTCATCTGTTCCATGCCGGCAAAGATCTTGTTGAGCGCATCAACCATGGCCTTGTTATCGGTGGAAAGGTTGTTGTGCGTGAGATGAATCTTGCCATCGGCGCCGAGACTGGCATTGAAGCGAAGCTGGTTTAACGTTGCTGTTGCCTTATCTGCCGCGGCAGGATTGTTTTTGCGTTCTTCAGCGAGCAGGCCAGACCAGTCCGGCGTCACGGCGCACGCAAACTCCGTCATCCCCGCGTCGCTCAGGCTGTAATAGGCCAGCCGTGCCTTGCGGAGAACTTCTTTTTTATCGGGCGGTACAGTGGGCGATTTCTGCTGCGCATAGGCTCTGGCAGGCGCTGTCACTAAGAGCGCGCCGAAGATCAGGCAGGCGAACAATTGTTTCAGTTGCAGGGTTCGAGTCATGAAATTCTCCGTAAGGGCGGCGCACCGATACAAAGCAGCCGTCACATTTTGCGGCCGGACGATCAACCTTGTTGGGGGATAATGCAGGACATTATGCTTCAGTTCGTGGAACAAGCAGAGAAACTTTGGTCATGTATAGGCGGAGCCAATCTCCTGGTCTGTAAGCCAACACCTTGAGCGAATCACGTGGCGGAATTACCGCGGAGGCGGGACGTACTCCTTTGGCAGCGATGAACCCGGCCCGAAGAAATAGGCTTCCATCTGCTCCACCAGAAACTGCTGCGCTTCCGGCTTCCAGGGTTGAAGGCGGTACTCGTTGAGCAGCATCTTGGAATGCTCGCCCCACATGCGCCAAGCCTCGGCGCTGATGTTTTCATAGATTTTTTGGCCCAGAGGAGTGTCAAAA
>DATNDP010000016.1:0-4643 GCA_035553195.1 Candidatus Acidiferrales bacterium | reverse complement strand
CTCGCGCGCAATTGCGGCCGGCAGAGGTGAGTTCATAGAATGTTGCCCCAAGAAAAATCTAAGCTGTCCGGGCCATTCCTCCTAAGCTCACTAGGAGGCTACATCGGGCTTTCCTAAGTTGTCAAGGAGAGACGATCCTGGGCGAAGGGGCGCGAATTCCTGAATGATGCATCAGGAGCAGATCAGCTTTTACGCTTCCATTTATTCTGGCTTCGCCAATCCGGACTTGACCGCCTGGGACAACAGCGACTGCAACTTGCGGGAGATACCTGCTGAAAGCTTCTCGGCCTGGTCGCCGAGCGCGGATTGCTGGTCCCCAAGCCGCGACTGCTGATCGCCCAAGTCAGACTGCTGATCGCCCAGCTTCGACTGCACCTCTCCAGCTTTGGACTGCAAGTCGCCGATCCGGCTTTGCAGATCGCCGAGTTCGGATTGCAAGTCGCCGAGTTGCGATTGTGTGGCTCCCTGGGCGCTGAGCCGTTTTGCATCCGCCTCGACCTTTTGGAAATCGGTGCTCATATCGGGAACACTGACCTTGACTTGTCTCTGCTGGTTCCCGAGGCCACGCTGCTTTTCCCCCAGCTCACGCTGCCTCGCGCCCAGTTCCGACTGCTGCGCTTCAATGTTGATGAGCGGATCAAAGAGGCTGCGAGCAGTCTTGACTGTCTGCGCATCGTTGATGGAATAGGAGTGCCCGCTCAACCGGAATGCGATTTTTGCCGGCATCACGCGCGCGAACACCAGAGCATCATCGGGAACATCTTCTGGCGAGGACGTACACAGATCATCGCCTATGCTGATGGCAACGTCGCGGTCATCTGAGGTGGTGGCCCAGCAATGGTCCCCCCTGCCTCGAAGATGCACGTGCACGTGGCCGCCATCACTGCGGCTGATCACAGTGAATGTGTCATTCGCGTATTTCGAAGGAGCCTGCGCGTAAGCGGCAACCACTATCGCGCCGGCAACGAAAATAGCCGCGGCAAATCTTGCGCGAGCTGCCCAATCAGATAGCAACAAAGTGTTGGATTTCATCTTGATTACTCCTCCAGGAATCACAGTGCTCTCGCGCGTTTCCCGCAAGAGTTCATTCCGGTTTCGCGATACCCTTCGAAATAGCTTCATCAAACATGCGGCGCAATTCACCCGAGGTCTTGCGTGCGATCTCCGCCTGCTGACGCCCAAGGGCGGCTTGCTGCCTGCCTAGTTCGGCCTGTTTGCGGCCAAGCTCACTTTGCTGCCGCCCAACCACCGATTGCTGCCGGCCCGCCTCGGATTGCAGGCGGCCAAGCTCGGCCTGAAGCGCGCCAATCCGTGATTGCACGCTGCCTAACTGAGTTTGAGTCGCGCCCGTGGCCTGAAGTTCTTTTAGCTGTGCATGAATGCGCTCGAGCTCCGGAGTGATATCCGGGACCTTCAGCGAGATTTTCTCCATTTGCTCCCCAAGCGCATCCTGCTGTCGACCGAGCTCGTCCTGTTGTTCCCCGAGTGCGTCCTGCTTTTTCTCGAGCTCCTCCTGGGGAGCAAAGAGCGTTTTTACCTGGCCCAGGAATGCCGGATCAGTGATTACATAAGATTTTTCGTCACGCTCAAACCATATGAAGTCACCGTTAATCTTTTTGCCAAGGCGGCGCGCATGCTGCAAGTCCTCCTCGTCGCCGGACATGCTGACGTCTCCGGAGTTCGCGTGCATGATCACATAACGAGGCCCAAACCCGTTGCTGTATCTGCCGTGGATCTCGGTGGCGTCGTTCTCATGAGATGGTTCCGTGTTCTGCTGAAGTGCGCGGCTACTGGCGGGTATGATCGCGGCTCTCGCGAGCAGATGCCGCTGCGGAGATACATCCTCCTTAATATATGCAGCAGACCTGTTTTCGGGTACGGGCCTGGAAGGTGACAGCGCATTCAGCTCGGATTTCGCTTCCATCTGCGCGTTACTGATAAAGGGACGCAGAGATGCAGCCAGGACGATCACGGGAATGGACAAAACAATGAATGCCATGGCCACCGGCTTTTTCATCGCGGTCACACCTCGCCATGCGAGGATGCGATCAACCCGGCGCTCAGCCCGGCCTGCTCCGGCGCCGCTGGCCATAGACAACGCCTGCCAATGGATGCGCCGCGGTGCAGATTTCATTTCCGCAAAAAATCCCAGCAGCGTCTCGGCGTAGAGAGTGCTGTCTGCTCCGCCCGCGAGCGCGGCCTCATCGCTAACTTGCTCCGCCAATTCCGTGAGCTGCCGGTCAAGCCACCAGGAAAGAGGGCTGAACCAGAAGATGGCGCGATGCAGGAGCGAGAGGAGTTGAGTCAGCGCATCACGACGCGCAACATGAGAAAGCTCATGCGCCAGGACCGCTTCCAGCTTGTCCTGCGCCCAGCTGCGCCACCCACCGGGAAGCAGAATGACAGGCCGTCGAACACCAACCGTCGCTGGCACGGAAAGAGCAGCAGATTCTTTCAGCCGCGGCACGTGCCTGAGCCCTACGGCATGCGAACGGAAGGAAAGGAAGTCCAACGCCGCAGAGGTACGGCCGTCCTCCGGCTCATCTTTGCGAGGGAAGTAGCGGGGGGAGATATCCTCTGCGGCGTTGGCCAACTTCCGGCTCCCCCGGATTCCAAGCGCGAGCCGCGTCAGAAGGATGATCAAGCCGAGCAAATATATTGCGAGCGCGAGCGCACTCCAGCTCAGGCTTGGGGTTGAGGCTGCAGTATCCTTTCCACTTGTTTCGGCGTACGTCTTGGCGACGTGAGAGCTGGACTCCGGGTTTGCGATGCCGTTTCCCGGCGAGATTTGCGCGGCAATAGACACCGACCCAGCCGGAGCATTATTCCGTTCCAAATTGAGCGTGGACGATTGCGGCTTTGTCACTGCAGGCGCAGGCGCTTCCGATGCTACGGGCGGAGTCGCTATTCGCGCTTTTGGCCACACGCCAGCCGGGACTGGTACATTCATCCCCGGTAAAAACACACCGAGCAGCGGCATGGCAAGCGCGACATACAAAAGCCCGGTCCAGATGCGGAGTTGCACTGCGGCCCGTTTTTTCCGGAGCATCGCCACCACGAGCGCTGCAATGCATCCCAGGGCAAGCGAGCGCAGCGCTGGTTCAGCCAGGAAGACCAGCAAGTCGGCGGGGTGATACGTAAGCGGAATGGACATCATCACTTTCCTTCTTTCTGCCGGGCAATTTTCCGCGCGATGTTTTCGAATTGCTTCCTGTCAATCACCTTGTTCTCCACCATCCCGATCACAAACTCTTCGGCCGAGCCGCCGCAAAAACGGTCGATGATGGTTTTTACCGCGCGCGCTACCACGCTGTGGCGGGGTTCTGCCGCGCGATAGAGGAACGTTCGGCCGCTGATGGAATGCTCGACGTAGCCCTTCTGCTCCAGCCGGCGCAATACGGTGCGGATGGTAGATTCCTTCATCGGACGAACATGGGCAAGCGCTTCACGGCATTCTTCAGAGGAGCACGGCCCGTGTTCCCAGACGTAATCCATAACGGACTGCTCGACTTGCCCAAGTCCTTTTGTGCGCTTGCCGCGGGATATCTCTGTGCTATTCATTGTAACGCTACAAGTTGTAACAGACGCGAGAGTGTCCGTCAAGAGCGAACGGCTGGCGCACTCGCCATGTATATTGGAAAGGCAATCAGTGAACAACTCTCCTGGAGCAGATGAAGGTGGCGGAGCCAACACACAATCCGGCGGTGGATCCTGCAGCGGAACTGGAACATCTGACGCTGGCAGCCACTCTATCCGGACTGGAAACCGAAGTGGTCTTGCCGCAGCACGGCCACATTGCAACCCAGCACATGCGACTGCATTATCTCGATTGGGGAACTGCAGGCCGCCCGCCAATCGTTTTTCTGCATGGGGCTGCGCTCAACGCACACACCTGGGACGTGGTATGCCTCGCCCTGAGGCAGCGACATCATTGCTACGCCGTCGACCAGCGCGGCCACGGTGAAAGCGCGTGGGCGGAGGACGCCGACTATAGCGGCGATGCGCACCGCGGCGATATCGAAGCATTTGTCGATCGCATGGGCCTTGACCGCTTTGTTCTGGTGGGCCACTCCATGGGCGGATTCAACGCATTCAACTATGCGTTTCATCACAGCCAGCGGCTCGCCGCGCTGGCGCTGGTGGACGCCGGCCCCAGCATGCTGACCAAAGGCGCAAAACGTATTGTTGAATTTGTGCGCCAGACCGCAGAACTGGATTCGCTGGAACAGGTGATGGAAAAGGCGATTCAGTTCAATCCTCGCCGCGATCCTCGGTTGTTGAAGCACAGCCTGCTGCACAACTTCCGCCAGAGCCCAAGCGGCAAATGGATCAGAAAAACTGATCTCCGCATGTGGAACGGCTACGGCAACCGCGAAAAAGAACGTGAGCTGTTGACGGAGCGCTTCCGGCAGGCTGCACGCATCAGTTGCCCGACGCTCATAGTGCAAGGCAGTTTGAGTGATGTTTTCACTGTGGGCGATGCCGAGAAGCTCGCAGGCGAGTTCCGCGACGGGCACTGTGCGCAAGTGGGTGAGGCGGGACATACTGTGCAAGGCGACAACCCGCGCGTCCTTGCCGAGGTACTGGAGCAATTCCTGGCTCGCGTGCTTCCTCAGGAGACCAGGAGTGCCACGCAGGGTTGA
>DATNDP010000015.1:0-6698 GCA_035553195.1 Candidatus Acidiferrales bacterium | reverse complement strand
CTGATCGAAGGCGACCTGAACGCTGCCGGCCTGGCAGAACGCGCCTGCAGCGGTGTTGAGTACATTTTCCATGAGGCCGCGCTGCCGTCTGTGCCGCGTTCGATCAAGGATCCTGTAGCCAGCAACGATGCCAATGTCAATGCAACCGTAAAACTGCTGGATGCGGCGCGTAACGGGGGCGTGAAGCGCGTCGTCTACGCCGGCTCTTCTTCCGCCTACGGCAACTCGCTTTCGCTTCCGAAAAAGGAAGACATGCTGCCGGCTCCGTTGTCCCCTTACGCGGTCTCCAAGCTGGCGGGCGAACTCTATATGTCGGTCTTCCACCGCGTTTACGGGCTTGAAACCGTCACGCTCCGCTACTTCAATGTTTTTGGACCGCGCCAGGATCCGACGTCGCAGTATTCGGGCGTTCTGGCGGTGTTCATCTCGAGAATGCTGCGCAATCAGACGCCCACCATTCATGGCGACGGCGAGCAGAGCCGCGATTTTACTTACATCGAAAATGTGATCTCAGCCAACCTGCTGGCCGCTGGCGCCGATGCTGCAAAAGTGGCGGGCCGTGTCTTCAACGTGGCCACCGGCTCACGCATTTCCCTCAACCAGACAGTGGAACTCCTCCGGGAGATAACGGGCTATGCAGGAAAA
Organism: Candidatus Acidiferrales bacterium; assembly: GCA_035553195.1. Taxonomy (GTDB): domain Bacteria; phylum Acidobacteriota; class Terriglobia; order Terriglobales; family Acidobacteriaceae; genus Angelobacter. The sequence continues at coordinate 6,053 of DATNDP010000015.1, read as the reverse complement.
ATCGTTTACGATGACGAGCGCCCCGGCGATGTGAAGCACTCGCTCGCCGACATCTCGTCTGCTCAAGCGCAATTCGGTTATAAACCGGAAGTGTCTTTTCCTGATGGTCTGCGCAAAACGGTGGAGTGGTATCGCGGACAAGCAGCCCGGAAGCAAGCCGGTTAGTGAAGTCGCGGCCGCTAGCGATTGCCTACATAACCGGCGGCGCTTCAATGCCCATCAGCTCTAATGCCTGAATCAGGCTGCGGCGCACCACGGCCGCTGTGGCCAACAGAAAGCGCTTGCGTGCCGCATTCGCCTCGGTGAGGATGTGATGCTTGTGATAGAAGTTGTTGAACATCTGCGCCAACTGGAATGTGTATTTGGCCACGTGCGCCGGCTCAGTGGTGACGATGCACTGGCGCACTATACTTGAGAGCTGGCCCGCACGCAGCCAGAGCTCCCATACATCTTCTTCCCCGTTCAGGAAACGCAGATCAACCTCGCCGGCCAGGATCTCCTCAGCGCTCAGGCCGGCTTTGCGGAAAATGTTGCTGGCGCGCACGATGGCATACTGCGCGTAGGGACCGGTTTCGCCTTCAAAGTTCAGAGCGTCGCTAAAATCGAACGCGATCACTGACGCTTTGGTGAACTTCAGCATGAAGTAACGCAGCGCGCCCACCGCAATCTGCGTCACAATTCGGCGGCGCTCTTCGGCGGGCATTTCAGGGTGGCGCGAGTCAACTTCTTTCTGCGCGGCGGCGATGAGCGCGTCAATCAAGTCGTCGGCTTTTACGCCGAACCCTTTTCGTCCGGAGACTTCGATGTAAGCGCGCTGGCGATCTTCCTCCAGCACGTCATAGCCGAGTTCAGCGGCGCAGCGCGGGGTGAGGGCAACCATCTCGTAAGAGAAGTGATGATAGTTGTCCGCCTGTTCGGTGTAGCCAAGCCCGCGCAGTGCCTCAATGACGTTGTTTTGCGGGTCAGCCTGGCGTGAGTCAATCACGTTGTAGATTGCATGAACGCCGCCGAAATGAGGATGGTCCGGCTCGCCTGACTCGGCGGAAATCCAGACTTCGTGACCGTCGGGATATTGGTAGAAGCGGCGATAACCAAAGTCCTTGCCCAGCAGTCCGAACTTCCACAGATGGTAGGCGATATCCTTGCCTACGTAAGTCACCGTGCCATTGGAGCGCACAATCACCTTGGCATCCTCGTCGGGGCCTGATTTCGCTTCAGGCGCATCATTGCTTTCGGCACGTGATGGCTGTTTGGCGGTTTGGGAAGACCCAGCCCGCCTCATCACCCAGCAGCCCTTGTTCTTGCCTTCGCTTTCAAAGTAGAGCACGCCTTTCTGCTTCATCTGCTCGAAAGCAAGGTCCCAGAAATGGAGGTGCAGAATTTCGCTTTCCTGGGGCAGGAAGTCATACTCGATACCGAGCCGCTGCATGGTTTCGAGGTGCCTGCGGATGACGGCGTTCGAGACCAGCTTCCCGATGGCCGCGGGCTCGTTGTCGCCGCGCTCAATGTCATGCAGCGTTTGCAAGCGCAGCTTCAGGTGTTCTTTGTCTGCTTCGTACCACTGCGATACGCGGGCATAAAGGTCCCAGCAATAGTAGTCGAACGGTTTGCCCCCGGGCGGCCGCGCGATGAGCGACTCCACATCTGCCAGTGATTTCTTTTCGAGATAGAGAAATCCCACCACAACGTCCGCAACCTGCACGCCGGTGTTGTCGATGTAATTTTGAACGTCAACATGTTTGCCCGCGGCGCGAAGAAGGCGCACAAATGTATCGCCCAAGATGGAATTGCGCAGGTGGCCGATATGGGCAGCTTTGTTGGGATTGATGCTGGTGTGTTCGACCAAAACCTTTTCGGCCGAAGCAGCCTCGGACTCGAGCCGCGATTCGTGAAGCAGGAGTCGCGCGGCCTCAGGCCGGTTGAGTCGTGCATTGATGTATCCCGCGCCGGCAACTTCAAATCGGGCGAAGCCCGGAACCTCGCCCAGGGCAGCAACGATTTCGTCGGCAATTTTGCGCGGCGGCTTACGCAGCTTTTTTGCCAGTTCGAAGCTCAGAGGTAGCGCATATTCGCCCAGTCCGATGTTCGGTGGCTGGTCCACGACGAGCCGCGACAAATCCAGGTCATACTGCTTCTTCAAGAATTCGCGGATGTAGCGGGTAAGCTGCTGCTCAAGTTCCAGGTACAAATTGCTCTGCCTTTAAAAGTGATTCGGTGGTGGGCTGACCGACGCGTAAGTCGCTGACGGAAAAGGCGATTATAACAAAGCGCAGAGCGGCCGATGGGTTTGACGGTAAGAGAGCGTAACCCTATGATGAATGATTGGTGCCGTCGATGCGCATTGGTTATCTAGAGTGCTTTTCCGGGATCAGCGGCGATATGTTTTTGGGCGCGCTGGTGGACGCCGGAGTTCCGCCCGAGGTCTTTGTGCGGACCGTTGATGGACTTGGGTTGGATGCGCATCTTGAGATCCGGCGCGTGGACCGGAGCGGAATCAGCGCCACCAAGGTGGATGTCATCTACGGCGGGGAAAAGGACCTGCCGCGAGAAGAATTCTGGGCTCAGCAAGCTGTGCATGCGCATTCCCGTAGCCATGAAGGCGCGCACGCTCACTCGCACGAGCATGACCACACGCATTCTCACGCGCATGGCGATTCGCATCCGCACGAGCACAAGCATGAGCACGGCCACGCTTCCGGCCACAGCCACAGCCATCGCGGGCTGAAAGAAATTCGCGAGATCATTACGAAGGCGAGTATCAGCCAGAGCGCAAAAGGCCGCGCCATCAAAATTTTTGAAGCGCTGGGCGCGGCGGAAGCCAGGGTCCACAACACCGGAATTGAGAAGATCCATTTTCACGAAGTTGGGGCCGTTGACGCCATCGTGGACATCGTATGCGCCTCGGTGGGAGTTGAAGAACTCTGCGTGCACGAATGGATTTGTTCTCCGCTGAATGTCGGCGGCGGGAGCGTGGTTTGCGCTCACGGCACGTTTCCCATTCCCGCGCCGGCAACCCTCGAGTTGCTGAAGAATGCACCGATATATGCAGGTGAAATTCAGAAAGAGCTGGTCACGCCGACAGGGGCAGCCATCGTGAGCGTGCTTGCGTCACGCTTCTGCAACTTTCCCACCATGAAGCCGGAGCGAACCGGCTATGGCGCGGGTACACGTGACTTCAAAGGTGTTCCCAACGTGCTGCGGTTGACCATCGGCGAGGCGTCTCAACAAGACGTGCTGCCGGCGAAAAGAGAAGACATCACCATCATGGAAGCGAACGTGGATGACATGACGCCGCAGCTTTTCGGCTATGTTCTGGAGCGGGCACTTAAACTGGGCGCTTTAGATGCTTTTGGCACGGCAGTGCAGATGAAGAAGAACCGTCCGGGAATGCAGTTAACGGTGCTGTGCCGTCCCGAAGAGAGCAATCGATTGGCAAAAATGATTTTCACCGAGACCACAACGCTGGGCGTGCGCATACGGCAGGAGTCGCGTGCGGTGCTGGCGCGCCGGCACGTGAACATCCGCACACAGTGGGGCGAGATACGAATGAAGCTGGCCAACCTGAACGGCAGCGTCAGCAACTATGCTCCAGAGTACGAAGATTGCCGGCGCATTGCCGAGGCGCAGCATGTACCGCTGAAAACCGTGATGCAGGAAGCCATCAAGATTTACCTGGAAGAAGAGAAGAATGGATAAGGGCAAGACGTTCTACATTACAACGCCCATTTATTACGTGAACGCGCGTCCGCACATCGGACATGCTTACACCACGATTGTGTGTGACGCCATCGCCCGGCGCAAACGCCTGCTGGGTTACGATACGTTTTTTCTTACCGGCACTGACGAGCACGGGCAGAAAATTGAACGCTCCGCCACCGCGGCCGGAACCACGCCACAAAAATTCGCTGACTCAGTGGCTTCCGAATTTCGTGCTCTCTTTGAGCGGATGGGGATCACGTATAACGACTTCATCCGCACCACGGAGCCCAGGCATAAACAGGGCGCGCAGGAGTTGTGGAAACGCCTGCAGGAAAAAGGATTCATCTACAAGGGCACCTACACCGGCCAGTACTGCGTGTCGGACGAAGCGTACATAGACGGCGCAAAGCCCGGGGATCCGTGTCCGGATTGCGGGCGGATCACTGAGACCGTCAGCGAAGAAAATTACTACTTCAAGCTTTCAGCATTCGCTGACAAGCTGCTTAAGCATTACCAGCAACACCCAGATTTCATTCGTCCCGAGACGCGACGCAACGAAGTGATCGCATTTGTGAAGAGCGGACTGCGCGATCTTTCCGTGAGTCGCAGCACGTTTAAGTGGGGCATTCCTGTCCCCGGCGATCCCAAGCACGTGATGTATGTATGGCTGGATGCCCTGAGCAACTACTGCACCGCCGCAGGTTTTGGATCGAAAGAGCAGGACGAGCAGGAAAAGTTCAAGCGCTACTGGCCGGCCGATGTGCACATGATCGGCAAGGAGATCATCCGCTTTCATGCCGTCTACTGGCCCGCCTTCCTGATGGCTGCCGATCTGCCGCTGCCCAAAGCCGTGATCGCGCATGGCTGGCTGCTGTTTGAAGAGAGCAAGATGTCCAAGTCGCGCGGCAACATTGTGCGCGCGGAGAGCGTGATCGCAGTCATGGGGAATGACGCGCTCAGGTATTTCCTGCTGCGCGAGGTCCCCTTCGGTCAGGACGGCTCCTTCAGCTTTGACGCGGTGGTGCAGCGCTACAACTCCGATCTGGCGAATGATCTGGGCAATCTCTCCAGCCGTACGCTTACCATGATCAATCGCTATTTCGGCGGTTCCATACCGTACCCTTCGCCCCTGGTGGCGAAGAAGGGGGCCGATGACGCTATCCGCGATCAGGCGCAGGCCACAATTGCTGAGTTCAACCAGCTCTTTGACGAGTATCAGTTCAATCGCGCGCTGGAGTGCGCCTGGACGCTGGTTGCGTCTGTGAACAAGTACCTGGTCGAGCAGGAACCATGGATTGTCGCTGAAAAGGAAGGCGAGGAGAACAAAGCGCGGCTGGCCACCATTCTGTACACAGCAGCGGAGGCGTTGCGCATTGTGACCGCGCTCACTTCTCCGGTGCTGCCGGAATCGGCGGAAAAGATTTGGCAGCAACTTGGGCTCGGTGACATCACAAAGTTCAATCTTTCCGACCTGAAGTGGGGACAGTTGCCGCTGGGAGGAAAATTGGGCAAGGTTGAACCGGTGTTTCCACGCGCCGACAAATCTACGATCGAAAGGATGCAACAGATGGAACAGGAGCGCGGCCGTTCTTCCGCACCTCAGCCAGCCGCTGTCGCTCAAACTTCAACCTCCGCTACGTCCGCTCCTGCGGGGGAAGGCGCGCGTCCAGGACAGCCGGCCACGCAAGCGGCCCACGGTCCGACCGATGCCGCACCGGCACCCAAACCAGCTCCGGCTGCGCCGAATGGCAAGATCAGCATTGACGATTTCCTCAAAGTTGAAATGCGCGTTGGCCAGGTGAAGCACGCGGAAAAGGTGAAAGGCGCGGACAAGCTGTTGCGTTTGGAAGTGGATATTGGAAGCGAAGTCCGGCAGGTGGTAGCGGGCATCGCGCTCGCCTATGAGCCAGAAAAGCTGATCGGCCGCAAAGTTGTCATCGTCGCGAATCTCGCCCCGCGAAAACTACGCGGTCTCGAATCGAATGGCATGATCGTCGCAGCGTCGGCTGGTGCTGAAGACAGGCCCGTGTTGGCAAGCTTCCTGGAGGATGTGCCGGTGGGGGCAAAGTTGAAATAGTTCCAAAAGCTTACCGCTGATTACACTGATTGAACTGATTTCACTGATCTGATTCAGCAAGAGGAAATCTCGGCACAACTGACTCGTGTACATCGATTCCCACGCTCACATTGAAGGCAATAAGTTCGATTCCGATCGCGCTGAGATGCTCGCTCGCGCGCGGGAAGCAGGCTTGCAGCGCATTCTCGCCATCGGCAGCGGTACCGGTCCCGGCACCTACGACTGCGCGCTGAAGTTTGCTGAACACCATGATTGGATCTTCGCCAGCACAGGCCTG
>DATNDP010000014.1:0-29343 GCA_035553195.1 Candidatus Acidiferrales bacterium | reverse complement strand
AACTGGCGCGATCTTGAGTGGCTGCGCTCATTCGCAGGAGTTCCCGTTTTCCTGAAGGGCATACTCACGCCAGAAGACGCTGTTCGGGCGGTGGAAGCAGGCGTGGACGGAATCATTGTCTCCAACCACGGCGGCCGCAACCTCGACATGTTGCCCGCCGCCATTGAGGCTCTGCCGCGCGTGGTGGACGCGGTGCGCGGACGCATTCCCGTTCTGATGGATAGCGGGATTCGTCGCGGGACCGACATTCTGATGGCCTTGGCTCTCGGGGCTCGCGCGGTGCTGATTGGACGCCCTTATGCCTATGGACTTGCCGCAGGAGGAGCCGAGGGAGTGGAAAGAGTGATCCGCATTCTGCGGGAGGAGTTCGAAAGAGCCATGGCGCTGACCGGAAGGCGTTCCATCGCGGAAATCGACTCCTCCGTGCTCTGGCAAAGATCTTCATCGCAGACCTCGATCCCGGCAGCCGCGCAATAATCCAGAATACGAAAAAGCCACGGTTCGCACCGTGGCTATCCGGGTTGAAACTGAACTACCGCTTTGGCGGTTTCTGCTGGTTCGATTTCGGTGGCCGCTGCTCCGCGGGTTTTGGTTGTTGCGGCTGGTCTGCCGCTTTGGGATTGGTCACCGGCGAGGCATTCTCTTGCTCTTCCTGGATCGGCGGAAGCTCTTTCTCAATGGGCTTGCGCGGGAACATCTGGTCGCGTTGCGCCGCAAGATAAACGAAGGACGCCACGATCACGGCCGCCTGCTTCAGATCATCGGGCTGGAGCCGGTCATAGACATCCATGTTGGAGTGGTGAGTGCGGGTGTCATACTCCACCGGGTCCTGGATGAACTGAAAGCCAGGGATGCCGACAGCGTCAAATGAAAGATGGTCGGTGCCGCCGGTGTTGCGCATGGTCAGCGTATCCATGCCGAGATCGTGGAAAGGCTTCATCCATGCTTCAAAGATCGGCTCGACAGCGGCATTTTCCTGCATGTAAACACCGCGAATTTTGCCGGTTCCGTTGTCCACGTTGAAGTACGCGGAAACCTTCGATTGCTCGCCTTCCTTGATGCTCATGGGCCCAGCATCGCGCCGGATCACGGTCGGATCGCCCTGGCGCTCGGCGTCCTTATATGGCGGGCGGCTACCGAAGTGGTGAGCGACGTACCACTGGGAGCCGAGCAGGCCCTCTTCTTCACCGCTCCATAAACCAATCCGTATAGTACGGCGAGGCTTGACGCCAATCGCTTTCAGGATGCGCACGGCTTCCATCATGACAATCGTACCGGCGCCGTTATCCGTCGCGCCTGTGCCGGAGTGCCAGGAGTCCAGGTGCGCCCCCAGCATCACCACTTCGTCCTTCTTGTCTGTGCCGGGGATTTCCGCAATGGTATCCCACTGCGTCTTGGCGTCGTAGAAATCGTTCTTGACGTTCAATTCGAGCTCAACGTCCTTCTTTTGCGAGAGCAAGCGGGCAATGCGGTCCCATGGTTCCTGTGCGATGGTGACCTGCGGCGTGCCGACGGTTTGCCCTTCCTTATACGAACCGCCCTGCTGGACGAACACGGTGCCGCCTCCAAAAGAACCGCGACTGTGGTCAATGATGGCTAGCGGCTTTTCCTCATCAAAGAACTTGCTCACCTGCTGGAAAAAGCGGAAGCGGCGGCGAAATTCCTGGAAGCGTGCTTCATTGCGCTCACTCGGGATTTGATACTCCTCAATTTCAGCGAGCGACTTCTCGTTATAACGCTCGGAGAGAGGCTCAACGGAAGGCTTGATCTCGGGATCCTCGCCAAACAATACGATTTTCCCGGCCAGCTTGCCTTTGTAGCGCGCGAAATCCTGAGGAGTGCGAATGTTGACGCGAACGACCTGCCCTCGTACAACGCCGTTCGTCCCCGGCGTCCAGGCCTTCGCGTATCCGATGATCGGAGCAATGTCCGGCGAGACCATGTGGACGTTGATATATTCATTCGCCCAGCCGCGCCCAAAGGGGCCCCAAGGTTCAAGATGAGCATTGACCAGACCGAAAGAAGTGAGCTCATCGCGCGTCCATTCATTTGCCTTCTTCATGTTGGGTGAGCCGGTCAGGCGCTCGCCGATGCCATCCATGAGATCGCTGGCAATTTCCATGATTTTGGAGTTGTGGAAGCCTTCGTACCGGATGCGGCTGATGGTATCGAGATCGACTTTTTCCTGGGCAAATGCCTTGCTGATTCCCAGGGTGAAAAATGCAGACAGAAGGATGACGGCGAAGCGCCGGAAAGCGTTCATCAGGACTCCTTGGATTATGTGTTATCGCGGGCAAAAAAGTGTAAATCCAGCTCTGGCGGGGGTCAAACCAATAATCAACCAAAAATATACACGCTATTTGTGGGCTGGCTCAGTGCGGAAGATACGAAACAAGCTGATCGCGAAACCGGTCAAAGCCGCCAAAACGGCTACCGGGGCCGCCGCCTTGTAGGTCAGTGACATGTCAGGATGAGTGTGGCTGAAGCCCCAATAGATCAGAAGAACGAAGCAAAGAAAGGCCACCGACAAAAAGAAGCAGATCACACCGGTGACGAGCCCGATTCCTGCGCAAACTATGAGTTTTCCCATAACATTCCCGATTCGGCGTGACGCCGCCAGCCCTAAGCTAGAATAATACCGTGGATCAGGCAGCCCATGTGGAAATGCGCTCGGCGCAGGAGATCATCCGGAACGTGCGCGTGAACCAGTCCCCCAACGGCATATGCTATGCCACGGCGGGCGAGGTAACGCTTCCTTCTGACGAGTTGGAACGGATGCTCGAGGCCATTCCAGGAGCCATCGCGGCCGCGCTCGACCGCAAGGCCTTCTACTTTGTTCCACTGACCATCGGAGAGGGCGATAAGACGCTGGTGGCGGAACATTTCGATCCCTCGCTCACGGACCGTGCGATCTGTCATCGCAACATCGAATCGGGCGATTCTCAGTGTGTATTCATCTCCACTCGTCTGCTGGATGACCGTTTTTCAATTGCATTTGAGTTTTATATCAACGTGGCCCATGCGTTTGTGGACCGGGCTGGCATCTCGCCTCATTTCGCCGATCTGGTATGGGAGCAGGCCAGCAGCAGCGTGCGCGGCGAGACCAGCCTGGATGCATTCGAATTCCGCAAACAGGCGACCGCGGCCGGCCGAGTGGATGAAAAAGCCAAGTCAGACTATCTGGCGACGGCGTTCTCTGATGCCATTGCCATTTACCTGTTGTCACTCTGCCTTGACGTCGACTATTACGAGCTGCGTGAGCGCGAGTATCCGCTGCTGGCGCCCTCCGCGCTCGCTGCTCGCTTGAAGAAGGTTGCGGAACTGTTTCCGCCAAATCCGGGATTTCAGTTCAATATTATTTATCGCCGTAGACACGGCTGAGGAGCAGCGAGGCCGGGCGGCCGAGCTGCGCCTTACCAGGAGCATCTATGACGTATCCCAGCGGCGCTCAGTCGAGCGGGTTGGAGCGGAGCGACCAGAATAGATGATTGCGCACCTCCGCGGCAGGCTATTATCGAAGCATCCCAACCAGGCCGTGGTTGAAGCTGCCGGCGTGGGCTACGAGGTCAATATCAGCGTTCCGACTTTTTCTGATCTTCCCGCCGCGGGCGCAGAAGTTGCTTTCTTCATTCACACTCATGTCCGCGAAGACGCCCTGGCTCTGTTTGGCTTTTTGCGGCCGGAAGAAAAGCAGCTTTTTGAGAAACTGATCAGCGTGAGTGGGATTGGGCCCAAACTCGCGATCACCATCCTGAGCGGTATGCAGGCGGGAGCCATGGTCGCGGCCATCAAGGGAAACAATGTGGCCCTGCTCACACGCATCCCGGGCATCGGAAAGAAGACAGCCGAGCGGATGGTGCTGGAGCTGCGCGACAAGCTTGAGGCCTTCGGGGTGCCCGCGGCAGCTGCGACGTCTCCGGTGCAAGAGGATGTGCTTTCCGCCCTCGTGAACCTGGGCTACAACCGCGCTCTGGCGGAAAAAGCAGTAAGCCAGCTCGGGAACAAGTCCGCCGAATCCTTTGATGCGCTCTTTCGCCAGGCCCTCGCCGCCTTGGCAAAGTAAGAACCTCCGGCAAAAGCTGTATTCCTCGCGCTCGGCTGGACGAGCTAGACTTGGCGGACATGCGGAGATTCTGGTCATTGGCGTTGCTTTTCCTGCTGGGCGTGATAAGCCTTCAGGGCGGCGATAAACCATCCAAAAAGCTGCGCCAGGATTACCAGCTCAAACCCGACCAGACCGCCGAACTCAAGTCCGCCAAACTGGTCACCGCCAAGCAGAGCTGTGAGAATTGGGCGCTCGCCGCCGGCCTGGAAACCATGCTTGCGGACAAGGGTGTGGCGCTCGACCAGAGTTTCTGGGTAATGAGGCTCAATTACGGCGAAGTCTGCGCTGACCTGCCATCCATGGACGCGCTGGCCAAAGTGGTGGATGACGAGTTCGTACTGGACGATGGGCGGCACGTCCGGCTTGAGCTGCAGTACACAGATGGCGCTCCGGGCAGGGTGGATTCCATTATCGCAGGGCTGCAGCAACAGCAGGCGGCGCTGATGATCTGGCGCGGCCATCCTTACTACATCTCAGGCGTGACCTACGACGAGTACATCGGCAGGGACGGCGGCCGGCTGTTCGAGATCAAAGAACTGCGCCTGGCCAATACCTTCGCCGGAAAGCCGGGCGTCGCGTTCGAACGCGGCCGGGATGACGCGGGGGAAATTCAAGAGATTGTCACCGTTAGCGTGAATCCGACATAGCCATACACCCGCTGCGCCGTCCGGAGTATCCTCAGCGCATGCAAGGGCGCAAAACACTTTTCCTGTTTTTTATCGTGCTGATGTTAACGCTGTGCGGCAATGCCCAGAAGATTCCTAAACCTGACGCGGTTCGAGCCAAACGTGCGCTGCTGCCCCTGGAGCAGAGATGGCTTCAGGCCGAAGATGATCCGGCTATTCAAGAAAAGATTCTCGCCGATGATTTTGTGCACGTGTTGCCTTCCGGCATGATCTCGAAGCAAGATCAACTAGATTTCTTGCGCAGCAGGAAACGTCCTGCCGATGAGTTGCAGCGCCATTTTGAGCAATTGAAAGTCAGAATTTACGGCGCGACGGGAATTGTGAATGGAATCGTCGTGGCGACGGACAAGTCCGGCGCGCCTGTGCGCAAGACCGTTTTTACTGACGTATTCGCGTATCGGAATGGACGATGGCAGGCAGTCAACTCGCAGGAGAATGATTACCAACCACGCGGACATCGCTAAGCCGCCAACCTGACTTTATTTCCCAATACAAAAGCTGCTGAAGATCAGATTTAGGATGTCATCCGTCGTGGTTTCGCCGGTGATGGCGTCCAGCGGGCGCAGAGCCCCGTAAAGATCAAGCATGATCATCTCGTGGGGGATTTTGCGCTCTACTGCGACACGCGCAGCATCGAGGCTGGCGAGGGACTCCTCAACCAGGCGCTGATGGCGGACATTGGTGAGAAATCCCGTTTCGTGCTCGGCGCCGCTATGGCCCGAAATCTGGCTGAGAATCTCCAGGCGCAACTGGTCAATGCCTTCGCCAGTCAGCGCTGACGTGCGGAACACTTTGTAATCCTCCAGCGAGACAGGCCGGGCGGCATCAAGGTCCGCTTTGTTCGCGACCGCGAAGGCATGGCGGCTGCGACCGGCCACGAGCAGTTCACTATCATCTGTGGAGAGCGGCTGGGTGCAATCGAGCACCACCAACACCAGGTCCGCCTCGCTCAAGGCTTCATAGGATTTGCGGATCCCGATGCTTTCAGCCTCATCGTGTGACTGACGAATTCCCGCGGTGTCAACGAGCTTAACGGGAATGCCGCCGAGAGCGACTGTTTCCGTAACCAGGTCGCGAGTGGTGCCGGGGGTCGCGGTGACGATCGCACGTTCGCGCTCGACCAGGCGATTGAATAAGCTCGACTTTCCGACGTTCGGCCGGCCGACAATAGCAAGCGTAAAGCCTTCATGCACGATTTTGCCGTAAGCAAAAGAGGCCCGCAGTTGCTCGAGCGGATGCTGAACGGCGTTGATGCGCTGGCGAATCTCATCCGCAGGTAAAACCGAGACATCATCTTCCGCAAAATCAATTCCCGCCTCCATGACCGCAACCAAATCCACCAGCTTCTTCTTCACCGGCTGCAAACGTTTGGAGAGAGCGCCTTCAAGCTGCTGGGCGGCGACTTTGGCCTGGTACAGCGTTTGCGATTCGATCAGGTCACGGACGGCCTCAGCTTGCGTGAGATCGATGCGACCGTTCAGGAAGGCACGCATGGTGAACTCACCGGGCTCAGCCAGACGGGCTCCGGATGCCGTAGCCAATTCAATCACGTGTCGGAGGACAACTGGCGAGCCATGCGCTGAGATTTCAACAACATCGTCGGTGGTGTAGGAGTGCGGCCTGGCAAAGCAGGTGACAACCACTTCATCAATGCGCTCTTGCGTAGCCGGCTCAATCAGTTCACCAAACAACGCACGGCCCGCCTCCATTGGGTGACTGAGCCGAAGCATGGCGGAGGCGATGCTGCGCGCCTCGCTGCCTGAGATGCGCACCACTCCGATGCCACCGCGTCCCGGGGGAGTAGCAACGGCGACGATGGTGTCATCCAGGTTCAAGACTCAACGTGGGTTGCGGGTTTCCATGCGTGCCCAATGCTGTTCAAGGCGCTCATAAAGGTTATCTACCTTGCGGTGGAGCTGCGCCACCTCGAGCTCGGCCTTGAGGTTAATTTCATAATCCAGATCACCTTTCAAGCGATCTTTGGCAGCCTGCCGGTTCTGCGACATCATGATGACAGGAGCCTGGATTGCGGCGATCATGGAAAGAAATAAGTTGAGAAGGATGAACGGGTAGGGATCAAAGTGGCGCCCGAACAGCGCGGATGTATTCAACACCACCCAGACCAGCATGACCACGCCGAAAATGACGATGAATTTCCACGAGCCGCCAAAGCTTGCGACCTTGTCTGCGACACGCTGCCCCGTGGTCAACCGTTCTTCTTCTTCCACGTTCAAGTTGCGGGATACGCGGGTGCGCAGCAAGTCGTCAGTGGTGCGGAGCCGGCGGCCAACAACCGTAAGCAGGTCCATGGCGGCGTGAGGATGGTGATCAATGAATTCGACCAGCCGCTCACGATCCATGGTGAGGAGCTGAGTGTCCTCGCGCGCCAGAGCGGTGGCGGTGCGCGGTCCCCCGTCAAGGAATGAGAGCTCGCCGATGACGTCGCCGCGTTCATTTTCGGCGAGCATGATCTTCTCGCCGTCATTGCTTTCAACAAAGAGCTCTACCCGGCCGCTGCGCAGGATGAAGATTGCTCCTCCGGCATCGCCGTAATGGAAGATGACCTCGCCGGCCCTGTAGTCGCGGCAATCCATCATTTGCGCGAGAGCTTCGCGCTCTTCGGCATCGAGCAATTCAAAGATCGGAACTTCGCCGATCATGGTTACGGTCGTGGACATTGTGGATACTTTCTTTTCTGCGGCTTCAAATTCCAGGGCGGGGCGCTGTCTTCACCCCGTTGGCACGCTTGCTGTAATGGGAATCATACCCCGATCGAGACAGGATCATGTTAAGGAAGAGTACTTATCGGCGTGCGGGCCTGGCAGGCTTATAGTCTCTGGGATAAAGAACGACGTAGCGGCGGAGCCCCTCGCCTTCACTTTGCGTTACCAGTGACTGGTGGTCGCGAAAGGCCAGATGAATCAGCCGGCGCTCGCGGGAAGACATGGGGGCGAAGGAGTAGGGCACCCCTGTACGCAGCACCTTCTCTGCGGCAACATCGGCGGCAAGCTTTAGCTCACGGTGGCGGGCGGCACGGTAGCCACGGCAATCAAACGCGATGCGGTCGTGCTCTTCACCATGGAGTCGGACTGCTTCATGCGCGAGCGTTTCAAGCGATCGCAGCAGCTCGCCGCCGCGCTCCAGAACCAGATCACTGTCAGGGCCGGCAAGCTCAACCAGAATGTCCGGAGTTTCCAGCTCCAGTCCGGCGGTCACAGGCGGGTTTACGGTGATGCGATACTTCAGCCGAAAACCGCCTGAAGCGATTACATTCTTTAGAAGCAAATCGATTTTTTTTGCCGCTGCAACCTTGTCCTGAAGCATCATTAACAATCTTTCCAAGCGGAATTCGCGCTTACCGGAATGTCATTTCTTGCGAGTGGCCCGCCGCTCCTGGCTTTTGCGGACCTGTTGAGCCAGTTCAGAGCGGTTCAGGAAAATCTGCTGTACGTATCCAAGCACGTTGCTGATGGCCCAGTAAACGCAGAGCCCGGATGCAACGCCCCAGCTAATTCCACCAATCATCAGCGGGCCCATAAAGTTGAGCATCTTCTGCTGCGCCGGATCCATACCTGCCTGAGGCGTGCTCTTCTGCATTACGAACATGGAGACCACAATGGCAATGGGCAAAATATGCGTGGGATCAGGAGCGGAAAGGTCTTTGATCCACAGCCAGGGTGCAAGGCGCAGCTCAATGGCGCTGCCCAACATCGCGTAGAAGGCAAAAAGGAAGGGCATCTGCAACAGCATGGGGAAGCAGCCGCCAATCGGATTCACGCCTTCTTTCTTGTACAACGCGGACATTTCTTTCTGCATTTCCTGACGGCGCGGATCCGTGATGCTGTAGCGCTTGTATTTCTCCGTGATGGCTTTGACCTGCGGCTGGATCTTCTGCATTTTCAGCGCCGACTTTTGGCTGGACATTCGCAGCGGCAGGAGCGCCATGGTGATCACGACGGTCAGGAAAGCGATGGACCAGCCCCAGTTCGGGATCCAGTGTTCATAGGTCCATTTCAACCACAGAAACAGAGGCTTGGCGATAAATCCGAATGTGCCAAAATCCAGAATGCCACGGAGATCAGGGCCGCCCGGCTGAGCCTGCGTGCCTTCAAGGAGGTCCACAGCTTTCGGACCAGCCAGAATGCGTAGACGTGTTAGCCCTGTGGTGCTGCCAAATGCGGCGCCGAGCACGGAAACTTTTTCCTTGCTGGTGTCATTTGGATTAGACGGGTTCTTGGGAATTTCAACCTGATTGTTCAGTGTGACCAGCGCAGTGCCTTGCGGAGATGGAGGCATGAACGCCACAGCAAAGTACTTGTCCACCAGGGCAGCCCAGTAAAATGGATCGTTGACGGTCTGCCCATTCGCGACCCACTTGTGACCGGTGACGAAGTTGCCGGAGGTAGCGGCTTTTCTCTCAATGCTGCCGTTCTCGTTCCAGTCAATGGTCGTACTGGCGTACGCTCCAAGGTTGGCCTGATCGCCAACTCCACCCGGCCATTGCGGGTAAGCTGTAACCGGTTCGCCCCCGCGTGTTACCTCGGTTTCGAGCGAGACAACGTAGCTCTTTCCTTCAGGACGGAAGACCTTGCGGGCGGAAATATCACCATCAGAATATTCAAAAACGATCGGTTCGTCCTGCGACCCGGTCCCGTGCACCACGTAAAGAGCGCTGTTCAGCTTCTTTTCAAGATCCTTGTCATAGGAGAAAAATGAAAATGGATATCCGAGAACGGGCGCGGTGGAGGCGTTGACAAGATCGAGCGGTCCGCCTTTATCGTCCTTGTATTTCTTCAGAATCCACGACTTAACCAGCCCTCCGCGATTGGTGAAAGTAATCTTGTAGGCATCATTCTCGAGCACGCTTTCTGTTTCCGTTGCGGCCTCTTTCACCGCGGCTTTGCGTGCGCGAGCCGGTGCCGCTTTTACCGCAGGCGCGGGAGAAGCAATTGTAGAAGCCGTGGGCGCGGCGGGGGTGGTTTGGGTTTGCGCGGTTTTCTGTTTCTGCTCCGGAGGCTTGGCCGGCGGCTTAATAAAGAACTGCATCACAGCGATGAGCACAAAAACCAGAAAGAAGGCGAGCATTAGCCGCTTCTGTGAGCCTGGATCGTCTTGAGGGTTGCGGTATTCGGTCAAATCTTTGATCTCAATCGAGTCGTAGGTACGGGATCATAGCCGCCCCGGGCCAGGGGATTACAACGCAGCAGTCGCCAACAAGAGAGCACGGCACCATGAAAGAGACCGTGCCGTGCAACCGCCTCAGCGGCGTATTCCGAGCAACTGGGTACAAACCGGCACGCCGGCGGCAGCAATGGCGAAACCAGGTACTTGTACACTTTCAAAAGCCTTTCGGCGGCGGCCTTCATCGTCCTGCGCCTTTCTGAATGGCGGCAAATAGCTGCTGAATCTCCGTTTTCAGCCGGGCAAACTCTAGGTCCAGCACTGATTTACGCGGGTGCAATACAACATCCACCGGGCGGGTCAACGTTTGCAGTTGAGCCGCGACTGCGGCCCGCATTCTGCGTCGAATCCGGTTTCGCGCAACTGCTCCTCCGAGAACCTTGCCTACGGCGAAGCCGATCCGCGGCCCAGGAGGGTTCCCGTCGCGCCGTTCGCAGTACAACGCAGTAACATTTCCGGAGAAGCTTTTCTTTGCCCCCTGGTACACACGCTGAAAGTCGGAGTGTTTCAGCAGCCGCGAGTGCCTGGGAAACCCGGCTGAAGGACTGTCTGCAACTCGTTGGGAGGCCAACTGCAACTCTCTTGAAATTACTCCCGGAACCCTGGCTTCACGGAAACACGCTTGCGCCCCTTGGCGCGACGGCGCGAAAGCACTGCCCGGCCGCTCTTGGTCTTCATTCGCGTGCGAAAACCGTGCGTCTTGGACCGGCGGCGGCGGTTAGGTTGAAACGTGCGCTTGGGCATTGAGTATGGCGCTCCTACACGAAAATCTTTTTGCTATGTGCAAACAAAAAGTATAAAGCAAATCCCGCGTTGGTGCTATACGCGGCGGGCCTGTTTGCGATCAAGTGCTTGTCAGCCCATCAGAGAAGAGCGCATCTTAGGAAACATTCAGACTTCAAACCGCATTCGCGGATTCGAGCACGCGTGAATGAAAAATTTCCGACCCTGTCTTCATTCTGCGACAAATAGAACCAGGAATTTGCACCAATGCCGCTACAACGAACTGATCTTTGTGCAGAAAAAGTTTTCAACTGACACCGTCTGCGAAAAAAATTTCAAAAAAGGTTTTCCTCGCGTTTCCACAGCGGATTGCTTGTGCTAGTATGCCGTCCAGTCAATTGAAATTTTTTGTCTGCAAATAGCTGTTCAACTGCTCCGTAGCGCCCGTGCGGAGCATGCAGGTTCGGTTCTTACTACGTGGGCCCCTGGCCGGCTCGCAACAGGAAAAACTCAGGCAATGTCTTTATCCACTGCGACCGTCACCGCAACTGCGAACCCATGGACACGAATTCTTTCCGCTATTGAAAAGAAAATCAGCCGCCACTCTTATGACACGTGGCTGAAGCCAACACGATTCAGCCACACGACGGGGAACGTGATCTTCGTACGCGTGCCCACGCCCGAGTTCCGGCACATCGGCGATAAATTCGGCGATCTCATTCAAGAGGCAATGGACACGCTTGAGCCGCAATATCAGGACGTGAAGTTTGTGACCGTGGAAGATGACCCGAGTCTCCCGCCGGTGCGTCCCGATGGTGGATTTGCTCCGGTTTCCGTCCCCGCGCCGCAGACCGGCACAAGCAAACAGCAGCGGTTCGACTGGGATTCCGCAGCGCAGCTGAACCCAAAATATACGTTTGATGCTTTTGTGATCGGCGCCGGGAACCAGTTCGCTCACGCAGCGGCCCAGGCCGTCGCAGAGCGTCCATCCAAGGCCTATAACCCGCTATTTCTGTACGGCGGGGTGGGCATGGGCAAAACTCACCTGATGCAGGCGATTGGCCACGAGGTCAAGCGACGGCAGCCGCACGCGTCGATTTGCTATGCTTCCAGCGAAAAGTTCACCAATGAGATGATCAACTCGCTGCGCTATGACCGCATGACGAGCTTCCGTGACAAGTTCAGAAACGTTGACGTGCTGCTGATCGACGACATCCAGTTCCTGGCCCAGAAAGAGCGTACACAGGAAGAGTTCTTCCACACCTTCAATGCACTGCACGAGTCCATGAAGCAGATCGTAATCGCCAGTGACCGCCCACCAAAGGAGCTGGCGGAGATAGAAGATCGCCTGCGTTCACGCTTTGAGTGGGGATTGATCGCGGACATTCAGCCGCCGGACCTGGAAACCAAGGTGGCCATCCTGCAGAAAAAAGCGGAATCGGACCGCATCACTCTGGGCACTGACCTGGCGCTGTACATCGCTTCCAATGTGCGCACGAATGTGCGCGAACTGGAAGGCGCGCTGGTCCGCTTGGTGGCCTATTGCTCCTTGACCGGCGCCGAGATCAGTCTGGTAACGGCGCAGCAGGTACTCAAGAACTTCATCGACTCTCAGACTCGCAAAATTACGATTGATGCCATTCAGAAAGCCGTGGCAGAGCAGTTTGGCTTGAGGGCGGCAGAGATCAAGGCCAAGAGTAATTCGCGCGCGATCGTCTTCCCGCGGCAGATTGCCATGTTCCTGGCCAAGCAGATGACAGAGGCGTCATTACCGGAAATCGGACGGCAATTTGGCGGGAAGCATCACACCACGGTGATGCACTCCGTGGAAAAGATTGAACAGCAGCGGCAATCCGACAGAGATTTGAACCGGCTCTTGAATAAACTGACGGAGACATTGAACAATTGAATTCACCGCTTCGGGAACGCTCAGCCGGGATGCAGGATTTCCACGAACTGCTGCAGTTTTCTCGCGATGTCCTGTGCAACGATTGTGGAAACGGTGTAAGACCAGGCTCAGCGGCGACAGTCGGACGAGTTACTCAGCGATGGACGGGAAGCACGGATCACGATTTGCAGCGTACGAGGGGGCGGAACGTGAGGAAGACTGAGCCTTTATACAAGATTCCCACTTTTCCGCAGGCATCTACTGCTACTGCTGTATATATTTAGTTTTTGAGTTAGTTAGTAACCGATATTATTAGGGGGCCACATTTATGCCTTCCGCCGTGGCGACTGAGGTGGGAACCACCATGGAAATCACCATCAGCAAAACAGATTTGCTCCGGGAACTTACGGCCACGCAGGGGGTGGTGGAACGTAAGACCACGATTCCGATCCTCTCGAATTTTTTGTTCGAGGCCGGCAGCGACAAGCTTTCCATTACGGCGACGGACCTGGATCTGAGCCTGCGGACTTCCTGTCCGGCCAAGGTCAGAAAAGAAGGCTCCTGCACGGTCCCCGCGCGCAAGCTGTACGACTACGTGAAACTGCTGGGCGAGGGCGACATCAGCATTAAGCTGCTGGAAAACCATTGGGTGCAGATCCGCAGCGGCCGTTCCAACACCAAAATGGTGGGAATGGCGCGCGCCAACTTCCCTGCACTACCGGTTTTTGCGCCAGAAACTGCCATCCAACTTCCGTCCCAGGTGCTCAGGAACCTGATTGCGAAAACGATTTTTGCCATCTCGAATGAAGAATCGCGCTATACGCTGAACGGCGCGCTCCTGGTGCTCAAGCCCGAGTCGATCACCATGGTGGCAACCGACGGCCATCGTTTGGCGCACATCGAGAATACGAACGCGAAAATCTCGGTCAGCGGCGAGTTGAAGGTCCTGGTTCCCAAAAAGGCGATGGCGGAGCTCAGCACGCTGCTGAACAGCAGTGATGCGCCAGTAGTGGAGTTTGCCAGGGACGAGTCAACTCTGTTCTTCCGCATTGGCGGCCGGCTGCTGACCTCCAGGCAGCTTACGGGGCAGTTCCCGAATTATGAGGCGGTATTGCCGCGGGACAATAACAAATCGGTCGCGATACGTTGCGACGAGCTTTCTTCCGCCATTCAGCGTGTGGCCCAGTTCGCCGACGAGCGCTCGAATGCCATTCGGATGCGCCTGGAAAAGAACGAGCTGAAGGTCTCCTCCTCGAACACCGAAACCGGTGAATCTGAGGATTCCATTGAGACGGCCTACAATGGCGACGCAATGGTGATCGGGTTCAATTCCCAATACCTTCTGGATTTCCTCAAGGTGGTGAACTCCGGCGATGTTCGCTTTGAGTTCAAAGATGCACAGTCTGCCGGGCAGCTACGTCCAGATGAGGCCGCCGACAGCGAGTACAGATATCGCTACATCGTGATGCCGATGCGGATCTGAGAATAGAGGGAATTGAAACCGAGGAAGTTGAAAAGGCCGGGCGTTTTGCCCGGCCACTTTTAATTTCTTGGAAGAAAACTTAATTGACCATCTTTCGCGCCATGACGCGTTCTACCGTCTTTTCAACACTGGGCAGGAAGGAATCGACTGCCAAAGCCCCGGCCCCGGCTTCGCGATAGCTGTAGCTGATCAGAGCTTCGTTCCAGCGCTGTAGGATGAGACGATTCGGTGAGTCGAGCACGTTGGTTCGAGCTGTTTGCGGCCGGACCATGCAATAGCCCCAGAAGCCGAGGACGGCAAGGAATACGAGGCTGTACAGTGCATCGATGGCCCCAATTTGCCCAGGAACGTGAGCTTTCAAGTACGAGAATCCAAGATCAGTTGCGGCGTACACTCCTAATCCCAAAGCAATGCTGACGCTGGGGCTTCGCCATGACAAGCCCAGCCGCTTCTCGAAGAAAAAGAACAACATCAACAGGCCGCACTCAATCAGTCGCAAGCTGCGTTCCAGAACTGCAACCGAAGCCATAAGTCTGGTCTGGTTAGCGCCACTCGTGGTCACAGCTGTAATAGCCGCCACAATCAGAAGAAACGCGGAAGCCCAAAGGAAGAGCATCTTGCCGAGGTCGATGAGAGCGGAGTATGGCTTAAGAGCAGCCACGAAAATCTCATACATGACGCCGAATTCAAGCGCCACATACAAAAACGTCACCACCCAATAGACGTAGAAGTACTGCCAGCAACTGGCATACACATATGCCAGCAAGGCGATTGAAAGAACTAAGCTTCCAAACACCAAATAACTGGAAAATATCGGCAGCTCAGCACGCCGCTTGCTGTTCATAAAGAGCAGCAGTGCAATTCTTGCAAAAATTATAAGTACGCCTAAGCTGATGATAGCCCACGCCAATGGATTGTGATGCACTGGAAGCCTCCACAGAGGCGCAAGCATACTCCCACAGGCGGTCCCAACTCAACCTGCTCGTGATGCACCAAAGTACATTTACAAAGTAGTAACGATTTCTAAATTGCGCCCTACTGTGCACAAGCGGTCGAGCAAGGAATCGGGGTCGGTGCGCCAGGCAGTGCAGCCGGAGTCTGTACTGAAGACATGGCCGCAACTCCAGCAAAAAGAACGAGTGCAACGATCGAGGAACGAAGTAACGCTTTCATGGGGAAGGTTCTCCTGTTTTCTTTAATTGTCTGGTGGTGACTTAAGCCGCTGGTGGTAGCGGCTTTAAGCGGGTTAAGTATACAAAGTAAATGAGAATTTTCAAATGGAATTTTGTACCATTTTGGAATCCGTAAACCGGACTAGGGTGACGCATTCCGATAGGCGGGTGTCAGCTCTGCTGTGGTACAATAAGAAGTGCGGACAAACAGCCGATAACCTATTCGGTTTCAGTAACTTGGGCTCAGTAAAATAGACCCGATTCAGAGCTAAAATAGCCCTATGCATCCGCACCGGAACAGGAGTGACAGTTGGCCGCCAAGGAATCCGCAGCAGCAACCGCAAAATCCATGACCGAGCAAAATAAAGGCAAAAAAAACGGGGGTAACGGAAACGGCAACTACACAGCCGAGGACATAAAAGTCCTTGGCGGAATGGAGGCCGTACGGTTACGACCGGCCATGTACATCGGCTCCAACGGTGAGATGGGTTTGCATCACTTGGTTTACGAAGTAGTAGACAACTCAGTTGATGAAGCGCTCGCTGGCCACGCCACGCGCGTCGATGTGACGATCCACATCGACAACTCCATCACCGTAATCGACGACGGCCGCGGCATTCCTGTGGACGACATGGTGATCGACGGAGAAAAAATTCCTGCGGCCCAGGTTGTTCTCACAAAGCTGCACGCGGGGGGGAAGTTTGACAGCTCTAACTACAAAGTTTCCGGCGGATTGCATGGTGTCGGAGTCTCATGCGTGAATGCGCTCAGCCACCGGCTGGACCTCGAGATCTGGCGCGACGGCCACGTTTGGGAGCAGAGCTATTCCAAGGGCGAGCCTCAGACCAAGCTGAAGAAGACAGGCACGACCAAAAAGCGCGGTACCAGAATCCAGTTTCTTCCCGATAAAGAGATCTTCACCACAACGGAGTACAACTTTGACACGCTGGCGCAGCGACTGCGCGAGCTGGCGTTCCTGAACAAAGGCCTGCAGATCACCCTGACGGATGAGCGCCAGACCGATGCCAAGAGCGGCGAAGCCAAGCACCTGGAATTCAAGTACTCGGGGGGAATTGCAGAGTTTATCAAGCACCTCAATCGCGGCAAGAGCGTGCTGCACGACAAGCCGATTTACATGGAAGCCGAGCGCGACGGCGTGAACATGGAGATCGCGCTGCAGTACAACGACGGCTATTCGGAAACCGTGTTCAGCTTCGCCAACAACATCAACACGGTGGATGGAGGAACACATCTCTCCGGTTTTCGTACTTCGCTGACGCGCACCATCAACTACGCCGGGCAGCAGCTTGGGCTCTTCAAAGACGTCAAGGAAAATCTTACAGGCGACGACGTTCGCGAAGGTCTGGTCGCGGTGGTCAGCGTGAAGCTGCCGCAGCCGCAGTTTGAAGGGCAGACCAAGGGCAAGCTGAATTCTGATATCGCCGGCGTGGTGCAGGCGTTTGTAAACGAACGTCTGGGCGGCTTCTTCGAGCAGAATCCTCCGGTCGCGCGGAAGATCATCAACAAGGCTATTGAAGCCGCGCGCGCGCGCGAGGCGGCCCGCAAGGCGCGAGACCTGACGCGCCGCAAAGGAGCGCTCGATGGAGGAGGTCTGCCGGGCAAGCTGGCGGACTGCTCGGAGCGCGACCCCAATCGCTGCGAACTGTTCCTGGTGGAGGGTGAATCCGCAGGCGGCACGGCCAAGCAGGGGCGTGACCGGCGCTTCCAGGCGATCCTCCCGCTCAAAGGCAAAATCCTGAACGTGGAGAAGGCCCGGTACGACAAGATGCTGAGCCACGAGGAAATTCGCGCTATGATTACCGCCCTGGGAACGGGAATCGGCAAAGAGGATTTCGATCCCGCACGCCTGCGCTACGGAAAAGTCATTCTCATGACTGATGCCGACGTGGACGGGTCGCACATCAGGACGCTGCTGCTCACGTTCTTCTTCCGCCACATGAATGAGCTGATCAAGCGCGGGAATGTGTTCATCGCGCAGCCGCCGCTGTACGGCATCAAGAAGGGCAAGACCCAGCAGTACATCAAGGACGATCGCGAGTTCGTTCGCGTGATGGTCCGCCGCGCGGCGGAGGGAATGGCGGTACGGTATGGCGAGGGTGCGGCCAAGCTGGAAGGCGCCACCCTGGCCAAGTTCATGACCACGCTCAATGAATACCTAGGCTTCTTTGACAAAGTAGACAAACGAATTCGCAACGAGAAGATCACCGCCGTGATCCCGAAAGTCGGGCTTGCGCAGCGCGCCGATTTCGAAGGCGACAAGAAAAACCCGCCCAAGAAGATTGAGAAGCTGGAAAAAGAACTGAGCCGGCTCGCGAAAGAGCAGCAGCTCAAAGACCTGGAAAGTTATTTTGACGAGGAGCACAACCTCTGGGGCGTGAAGTTTACTGATTCGCAAGGCGCTGAGCGGCAGGTGAACTGGGGACTGGTATCCACGCCGGAATATCGCCAGATGGTGGCGAAATTCAAGCAGATTGAAGAGTACATGGAGCCGCCGTTTGTGGTCGAACTCGCCGGCAAGGCCTCGAGCACCGAGGAGACGGCCGACTTAAGCGACGCCGAGCGCGCGGACCTGGAAAAAGCCGCCCAAAAAACTTCCAAGGCAGTCGTGCGCCGGACCAAAGCGGAAGCTGAAGTGGTGGAAAAGCAGTCGGCCCGCGAGCTGTTCGATTACGTCCTGGCTGAGGGGAAAAAGGAATACAGCGTCCAGCGCTATAAAGGGCTGGGGGAAATGAGCTCAGAACAGCTCTGGCAGACCACCATGGACCCGGAGCGCCGGACTCTGCTCTCGGTAAAAGCCGAAGATATCGAGGCGTGTGAGTCAATCTTCACCACGCTGATGGGCGAGGACGTGGAGGCGCGGCGCAAGTTCATTGAGGAAAACGCGCTGGATGTGAAGAACCTGGATATCTAAGCCGCATTCGGCAGAAGAACTGAGCAGGCTGCGGACAGCAAGTGCCGCAGCCTGCAATCTTTTTGCTTTCTCGCGGTGAGCTTGAACTATGCGTCGGCTGTAACTTCAGGGAATTTCAGTCTGCTCTTGGCCAGCGCCTTGTTGAGCAGATCTTCGATCTCAGGTTCCTCGGAGTTCTTAACCATCGCCAACTCGGTGACAAGCAGGTAGCGCGCGCGGTCCAGCATCTTCTTCTCGCGGAAAGAAAGCGGCTTCTCTTTGGCGAGCAAAAGCAGGCTTTTCAGTACGATCGCCACTTCCAGCAGCGAACCGGTGCGCATCTTGTCAGAATTCTCCTTGAAGCGGTATTTCCAATCCTGGTGGTTGTCGCACTTGCCGTCCATCAGGAAGCTCAGGATCTTGTTCACCTCTCCATTTTTCACAACGGGACGGAGTCCTACCGCATCCACGTTGTTGAACGGGACCTCAACCTTTAAGCTGCTGGCTTTAATCTTTAGGAGGTAAAATTTCTGGACGTTGACCCCGATAGTACGGCTGCTGATCTGTTCAATCACTCCGACGCCGTGATTGGGGTAAACAACTTTGTCGCCGACTTGAAACGCTAGATTTCCATTCATGAAACACCCAGATGGGAACTATCTGCGGGGGAACGACCAGACAGTAAATATTATAAGCTTTTCGGGATTGTTATGCAAATTTCCACAGGCGGGTTCCTGCCAATGCTGCGGTAAGATTCGGCGCGCGCGGCCATAGCGTCAGCAGTTAACACGTTCAGGTGCAGAGGGTTATAATTGCTGTTTCAAAACCCCGGCCGAATTCGGCAGAGGAGCATTTCTTCCCGCAAATGCCAGAACACATCAAGAGAAAGCTGGAGGAAGAAATCCGCGCACTGGAACACGAGTTGGCGCACGAGCTTCCCAAAGAGATTAAAAAGGCAGTTGCCATGGGCGACCTGAGCGAGAACGCGGAATACCACATGGCCAAGCAGCGGCAGGACTTTGTAAACGCGCGCCTCGGGCAGCTCAAGAAGCGCATGAGTGAGCTGGCCCTGGTAAACCTGGCCAACATTCCCAAGGACCGCGTGGCCTTTGGCTCGCGCATACGGGTTTTCGACAATACAAAGGACGAAGAGCTGGAATACAAGCTGGTGACCAGCGAGGAATCCGACGTCAGCAAAGGGCTGATCTCAACCACCTCTCCGATTGGCAAGGCCCTGATGGGCAAAAAAGTGGGCGACACGGCTGTAGTGGTCACCCCGAACGGCAAGAGAGAAATGGAGATCCTGGAACTCACTACAATCCACGACGAGGCGCAATGACCTGGACTGGCGCTTTTGGACGGGGCTGTCGGGTACTGCTGCACGCGATTGTTCGCGGGCTGGCGCTCACTCGAATTTCGCCCAACGTGCTCACATTTATAGGACTGGTCATCAACATTGTGGCCGCCATTCTCTTCGGATACGCCAATTCCGGCAATTACCAGAACATGTTTCTTTACGCGGGCCTTGTGATCATCGGAGCCGGAATTTTTGACATGGTGGATGGCCGCGTAGCCCGCGCCACCAACCAAGTCACAACTTTTGGCAGCTTCTTTGATTCCGTCATCGATCGCTACAGCGATGTGGCCCTCTTCTTTGGTCTGCTGGTTTACTACGCGCGCGCCAACCGATTCTTCTATCTGCTTCTGGTCGCGTTCGTCATGGTCAGCTCCGTGATGGTCAGTTACACGCGCGCCAGGGCAGAGTCGCTGATCGGCTCCTGCAAAGTAGGATTTATGGAGCGGCCGGAGCGGATTGTTCTGGTGATCATTGGCGCGCTATTTGCACGATGGGGTGCCATGGCGCCGGTGCTATGGATCCTGGCGGTGCTCTCAACCGTCACGATTATCCATCGCATTTCATATACCTATCAGCAAACCCGGATTCTGGACGAGAAGACGGCGGCCGAGGCCGCCGCCAAACGTGCCCGATCGTCTTCCGCATCCTCTGATGCAAAGAACAAGCCGGGTCAGCGGCCCCAGGAAGCCGGCGTGATTTAAAACCCGAGTTCGATGGCGCCACTCGCAAACACACAGGCACACCAGCAGAGTACGTCCGAGCGCGGAATGGCGAGAGGGCTCACTCTGCTCACCATCCGGCGTGAAGGCGAGCTACGGCTGGCCATCAAGACGGCTAAAGGCATTTTGGATGTGCCGCACGCAGTCCGGCTGTTGAATCGTCATGCACCCGCCACAATGGACGACCTGCTTCAGCAGGAAGACGGGCCAAGTGTGAATGCGCTCCTCAATGTTGCCGAAAGCTCGGCCCAGGCGAAGCCGGCGTGGTTGAGTGAAAACGATATCGAGTACGGGCCCTTGGTCAGCCGTCCGGAGAAGATTATCTGCGTAGGATTGAATTATCGCCACCATGCGCAGGAGATCGGCATTCGCTTGCCGGAGCATCCGGTCCTGTTCAGCAAATACAGCAACACCCTGAGCGCCCACCGGGGAAAGCTCAAGCTGCCGGTCCATGTCGCGAGGAAGTTTGACTACGAGGTTGAACTGGTGGTCGTGATAGGCAGGAAGGCTTCAAACGTGAGCGAGGCCGACGCGCTCAAGTATGTGGCAGGGTTTGCAACGGGCAACGATTTTTCCGCCCGCGATCTGCAGCTTGAAACCGGTGGCCAATGGATGATCGGCAAAACGCCGGACGGCTTCGCGCCTTTAGGGCCATACATGGTCACCGCCGACCAGATTGATCCGGACAAGTTGAAGCTGGAATGCCGTGTCAATGGCGAGACTCGCCAGTCATCGACGACGGCCGATTTCATCTTCAACACCCGGCAAATGATCAGCTACATCTCAAAATTCATTACACTGAAGCCGGGAGACATCATTTTTACGGGAACCCCCGAGGGCGTGATCCTGGGCAAGCCCAAAGAGGAACAGGTGTGGCTGAAAGCCGGGGACAAGATCGCGTGCAGCGTGGAGAAGCTGGGCGAGCTGAGGTTCGAGCTGGTCTGAAAACTTCTTTACTGCGGATTCACGCGGATCAGAAGAGAGTGCCAAAATTGGCGTAATTGCCGAAATCGCCGAAAGTGAAATGAAGTTTTCTACATAAAGACGCGGCATGCCGCGTCTTTACCGTTGAGCGTGGCCGAACCCTGAATGCTCACGTTGCTCTGTGTTTTGCGCCCGCAATTTCTCATCAATCACCAATCTCGCCACGCGTTCGCGGTGGTAGGTGGCATCGCCCAGCATGGTTTCTGAAGCTTTGGCCCGACGATAGTAAAGATGGATGTCGTTCTCCCAGGTGAACCCCATCCCGCCATGCACCTGTATGCCGCGATTGCCGACGGTACGGGAAGCGTCGCTCGCGTACATCTTGGCGATGGAAACCGCGGTAGCCGCATCGGGCGCGTTCTCCTCAAGGGCCCAGGCCGCGTAATACGCGGCGGAGCGGGCGCTCTCGGTTTCCAGGTACATGTCGGCGCACATGTGCTGGACCGCCTGGAAGATGCCGATTGGTTTTCCGAATTGTTTGCGCGTCTTGGCGTAAGCAACGGCCGTTTCAAGGACGCGCTGCATGCCCCCGGTCATCTCCGCCGCGAGCGCTGCGATGGCGATATCAAGGGCGCGGCCGAGAGCTGCGCTGTTCCCGGCTAGCTTTTCCGCGGGCGTGTTACTGAACTGGACGGAATAGATTTTGCGCGTCAGGTCCATGCCTTTCATCGGCGCAATCTCTATTCCGGGAGAGTTGCGCTCCACCAGATAAACTCCGCCAGCGGCGATCACCAGAATGAAATCAGCAACGGCAGCGTCGGTGACGAACAGTTTGGTGCCGTTGAGCTTGGAGTTGCCGGCCAGCTTGAGTGAGGCGGGATCCCAACTTCCATTGCTTTCGAGAAAGGCGATGCTCGCGCGGGCCTGGCCGCTGACAATCTGCGAAAGAAAGCTTTTCTGCTGCGGCTCGGAAGCGCAGGCATGAAGGACCGCACCGGCGATGAGGGTTGAGAACAAAGGCCCGGGAAGGAGCGCATAACCGGCTTCTTCCATCAGCAGGATCAACTCAACCATGCCCAGACCCATGCCGCCGAGTTCTTCCGGGAAGATGATCCCGGTAAAGCCCTGGTCGGCGAGCTTCTGCCACAATGCGGAATCGTACGCTGTGTCAGTCTCGATCAATTTGCGCACGTGCGCCATGGGGCACTCGTTCCCGAAAAATTTGCGCGCCGTGTCTTTGAGGATTTGCTGGCTCTCACTCAATCCAAATTGCATGGAGTTACTCCTAACCCCAAAACTTTGAAACACAGAGAAACGGGGAAAACAGAGGGAATGTTTTTTGTTTATACGAAATCAAAAAATCCGATAGCCGCCGGCCGGATTGATTCCTGAACGACAACTTTCCCAGTAGTTCCTCCGGTTCCTCCTTTCCCCTGTGTTTCAGAGGTGTTGGGTCTCGTCAGTAGCTTTTGGGCAATCCCAGTACAAAGTGCCCGATGATATTGCGCTGAATCTCTGACGTCCCCGCTTCAATCGTGTTGCCGCGCGTACGCAAATAACCATAAGACCAGGTGCCATTGTCGATGGCCAGAGGATCGCCTTCCGCCAATTGTCCGAGTGGGCCGAGCATTTCCTGGGCAATCTGCTGAAAGCGCTGGTTCAGCTCGCTCCAGAAAATTTTCTGGATAGAGCCTTCCGGCCCCGGAACACCGGTGGCCGAGATGCGGCTGAAGGCGCGCATCTGGTTCCAGCGCATGATCTCGATCTCGGCGTAGCACTGCGCCAGCTTTTGCCGGATTATAGGGTCGTCGGCTGCCTTCTTCCCGTTGCGCTCCGTCGTGCGCGAAAGCTCGATGAGGCGGTCCATGTTGCGGCGATAAGTCACCTGCAGCCCCGCGCCGAATGTGCCGCGCTCGTGCATGAGTGTGCCCATAGCGACGGACCAGCCGTCATTCACTTTGCCGACCACGTTTTCCGTCGGCACACGCACGTCATGGAAAAAGATTTCGTTGAACTCGGCTTCGCCGGTCATCTGGCGCAACGGCCGAACTTCCACGCCCGGCGATTTCATGTCCACCAGCAGCACGGTAATGCCTTTGTGCTTGGCCTGAGTTGGATCTGTGCGCACGACCAGCTCGCACCAGTCGGCGGCCCAGCCGTAGCTATTCCACACTTTCTGTCCGTTTACGACGTAGTGGTCGCCCTGCAGCTCGGCTGAACAGGCCACATTGGCAAGATCGGACCCGGCATTCGGCTCGGAAAAGCCCTGCGACCAGATTTCTTCCGCGCTCAGGATCTTGCTGAGGAAGCGTTTCTTCTGCGCCTCTGTGCCGAAGGCGATAAGTGTGGGCCCAACCAGACCTACACCGAGGATGTTGGCCAGCGGCGGCGCTCCTGCTTCGGCCATCTCCTGCCAGAAAACGACCTGCTCCATCAAGCTGGCGCCACGGCCGCCGTATTCCCTGGGCCACGAGATGCCTGCCCAGCCGGCGTCATACATCGTGCGCTGCCAGCGCTTGAGGAACTCGAAGCGGTCTTCCATGGATTGCTGCTTGGCCGACTGGCCGTCCCGCGAGCCCCAGCCTTTCGGGACGTTGGCGGTGAGCCAGGCGCGAAATTCGTCGCGAAACTTGACTTCAGACGGGCTGAGTTTGAGATCCATACAGGAACGCTCCCGAAGGACTGAACGGCTATTCAGTGCGCAGACATATTACAGAGCGGCAGAGGAGATGCCAAGCTTCCTCGGGCGTGGGCATATTAAGGCTTTCTCTTCGGGCGAATATATAGCAAATTAATCTTTTTGCGGCTCAGGCGGCGCTAGCCGAGAGACAGAGAACGATCTTTGACAATAAGAGCTACTTGCTGCCGGCTCGGGGTGAGCGTCGCCGAGCATCGTGAAGCGCACGGGTTGACCTGGGAGCCCTTGGATCACGCAATGGAAAACGTTAAGTGACGCAAGGGTTGCTTTCTGGTAAGCGGCTTTGTTTTCAACAAAGCCGGCGAAATTGGGGGTAGGCCACGTAAGGTTGACCTTGAAGCAAACCGCGGAAGCCAAGCCGCCGGAGTGGAGCGGAGGCGCGTTCCAGAGGGAGTTCTTTGGGGCATGCTACATTGTGCGGTCATGAAAAATCGGCCTCTTCTTGCGATTGCGCTCGGAATCGCGTGTTTTCTTCCCGGATACGGACAAAACCACGCTTCAGCCGGGCACCACTTGTCCGTGCCACAGGAACCGGAGTTCAGTGGAAGCTCCGCGCAGCGGTTTGCCGATCTCGCGCTTGCCTGCGTACACAAGGAGTATCCCAACAAGATCGCGCACGCAATGAACAGTGATGCTGACGTGGCGCCGCCGCGCAAGCTTACGCCGGCATTTTACGGCTGCTATGACTGGCATTCATCCGTCCATGGACATTGGCTGCTGGCACGACTGGCGCGGACGTTTCCTGATGCGCCGTTTACGCCGCAGGCTCAGGCGGCATTGCAGCAGAGCCTGACGAAGGAGAACATTGCGCAGGAAGTTGCGTATCTGAATGCCGAGGGGCGCGCCAGCTTTGAGCGGCCTTACGGACTGGCTTGGCTTTTGCAACTCGGCTTGGAACTGCGGGAGTGGAGCAAGGATGATCCGAATAGTCCGGCGGCGGAGCTATCGGCCAACCTGCAGCCGTTGGAGCAGGCTGCAGTCGGGCGGCTCAGCACGTGGCTTCCCAAGCTCTCGCATCCGGTGCGCATCGGCGAGCACGATCAGACGGCGTTTGCCATGAGCTTGATGATCGACTACGCGCGTGGTACAGGCGATAAGCAGTTTCTCGATCTGCTGCTGGCAAGAGCCCAGGCCTTCTTTGCCGCGGACAAAAGTTGTCCTTTGGCCTATGAGCCTTCAGGCGAAGATTTTTTTTCTCCTTGTCTCGCGGAAGCCGATGTCATGCGCCGCGTGCTCGCGCCCAGAGAATTTGCTGCTTGGCTCATGGGTTTTCTGCCGCAGATTCCAAGCCACGGATCCGGAGCATGGCTGCAGCCTCAGAAATCCACCGATCCGTCGGATCCCAAGCTGGGACACATTGACGGCCTGAACCTCAGCCGTGCCTGGATGCTGGAGGGCATTGCTTCCGGACTGCCTCGATCAGACCGGCGCTTGCCGGCGTTGCAGACAGCAGCAGCAGCGCACCGCGATGCGGGACTGGCCGCCGTAACCGGCAAGTACTACATGGGCGGGCACTGGCTCGGTAGCTTTGCCGTGTACCTGATCACGCGAAGAGGCATTTCAGAAAAGTAGCTGTTCGTAGCGCCTGAATCTGTCTTGCGCACCGGGAGAGCGGCTTACCAAACAGAAATAAATCGTGGCAATCTTTGCCAGTTTTGGCATTTCTGGCAATCCTGACGCTAGGCATCGCAGCCATTACCCGAAACCATCTATTCACCTGTGGCTACCGGCCCGACCCCTCAAATTCAGGATTACGGCGTGATCGGCGACTGCCTGAGCACAGCCCTTGTTTCCCGCTTCGGATCCGTTGACTGGCTGTGCTGGCCGCGCTTTGACAGCCCTTCCATCTTCGGTGCCCTGCTGGATCGCGATCGCGAAAAAGCGGGCTACTGGTCCATCGCGCCGGTTCAGGCGGCGCAAGTACAGCGCGCTTACATACCCGATTCCAAAGTACTGGAGACGCATTTCTCCTGCAGAGGAGGACGCGCCATGCTCACCGACCTGATGCCCGTTGCTTCGGAGGCATACAAGCGAGAGAACCTGGTGCCCGCTCACGAGCTGCTGCGCCAGATTGCCTGCACCGAAGGAGAGCTAGAGATAGCAGTGGCTTTCCGCCCTCGAGCAGATTACGGTTGCGCGCCAGTCAAAATCCGCAGCAATAGCTACGGCTTGCGTATGGAAGTCGGGCGTGGCGCGTACTGGCTGCGCAGCAGCACTCCTATCAAAGTGGACGATGATGGCGCCGGAGCTCATGCCGTGATAAGGCTCAAACGTGGCGAGGTGCTGCAGTTTTCCTTGAGCTACGCGGAACAATCTCCCACAGTTCTGCCCGCTCTGGGCAGGCGCGCGACAGAAGCTATTCAGCGCTCCGTCACCTGGTGGCAGCAATGGGCGGCCAAAGCGAAATATGAAGGGCCTTACCGCGAGGCCGTCGTGCGGAGTGCGCTCGCGCTCAAGCTGCTGGCGTACGCGCCGTCCGGCGCGATTGCTGCTGCCGCCACAACTTCGCTGCCGGAAAGAGTCGGCGATACCCTGAATTGGGATTACCGCTATTGCTGGCTGCGTGATGCGTCGCTGACCATCCGAAGTCTGCTTGGCCTGGGTTACCGGGAAGAAGCAGAAAGTTTTATTACCTGGTTGCTGCACGCCACGCGGTTGACTCAGCCTGAGCTGCGCATTCTTTATACCGTTTTCGGGCAGCTTGCGCCGAAGGAACAAAACATTGAGCAGCTTTCCGGATACTATGATTCGCGCCCGGTGCGCGTCGGCAACGACGCACGGCATCAGCTTCAGCTCGACGTTTATGGCGAGGTGATTGAAGCGAGCGCGCAATACGCGGAGCGCCACGGTAAATTCGACCGCACGACACAAAAGGTCCTGATCGGCCTGGGAAAGTATGTTGCCCATAACTGGGACCAGCCGGACGAAGGTATTTGGGAGCCGCGCTCCGGCCGCGAAAACAACACATATTCACGCCTGCTCTGCTGGACTGCGCTCGACCGTTTGCTGGCGCTCGATGAAAAAGGCTTCATCAAAGGTGTCCCGCGCGCTGAATTCAAGCGCGAGCGCGAGCGGATCCGTGAGCAGCTTGAGACGCGCGGCTGGAACGCGAAAATACAGAGTTACGTGAGTACCCTGGATGGAGATTCGCTGGACGCGGCTCTTCTCCGTATTCCCTGGTACGGATTTGAAGAGGCCGACTGTGAGCGCATGAAGAGCACCTATCGCAAAATACGCGAAGATCTGGGCGCGGGCGATGGCCTGCTGTACCGCTACCGTCGCGAGCCGCCAGAAGGAGCATTCGGCATCTGCGGCTTCTGGTGCGTCGAGCATCTGGCCCTTGGCGGGGGATCGTTGGAGGAGGCGCATAATCTTTTTGGCCGGCTTCTGCGCTACGCGAACGATCTTGGCTTGTTCTCCGAGGAAATCGATCCGGCTACCGGCGCCGCGTTGGGAAACTTTCCTCAGGCATTCACTCATGTTGGCCTGATCAGCGCGGCCCTCACACTGGAAGAGCAGGAGCGCGGTAAGTCGCATCCGGCGGTTCACACCGGTTCTGATGTCAAGGCAACACCCGCGGGAGAGCACGCATGAACTGGGGAAGCTGGGTGATCTGGGGCTTTGCCGCCACCATTGTGCTTACGACCATTAGCGCCGCCACGCAGGGCCTTGGCCTGAGCCGAATGAATCTGCCATTCATGCTCGGGACCATTTTCACGCCCGACCGCGACAAGGCAAAGCTCTATGGCTTCGGCATTCACGTGATGGCAGGTTGGGTTTTTTCGCTGATCTACGTTCTGATTTTTCAGGCGCTCGGCGCTGCGGGCTGGTGGCGTGGAATCATCGTCGGCCTAGTGCATGCGCTGTTTGTGCTAGTGGTCATCATGGGACTGCTGCCGGGACTTCATCCGCGAATGGCCAGCGAGCAGCACGGCCCTGAAGCGCAGAACATGCTGGAACCTCCCGGCTTTCTCGCGCTGCACTACGGCGTGCAAACGCCCCTGGCCATTCTGATTTCACATGCAGTGTTCGGCGCGATCCTGGGGACGTTTTACCACCTCAAGTAGTGTGGCGCAATAATTTCGGGATGTAACAGGCCCAAAGTCGATGTGTTCCAGGCATCGTGGAGAGACAGAGAGGTTGTGGTGGCGAGTTGTGAAAGATAGTCCGGGCTACTTAGCCAATTCTGAAGGGAGCTTCGGATGTGTGGCACAGCCTGTGCTTGCGATACCTAAACTGGTCAGTAAATTCCAATTTCATCAGCAGACGCAAATTCCATGAAGATGGAAGCAGTGCACAGGCGAGGGCGCCTGTGCCACATTTAAATCAGTAAGTAGATTTCTGAAACGTCTTTAGCCGTTGGCGTGAAGCAGTTCCCTCCGCCCAATCACGCCGCGTTGGGATACGCAATCGTACTCAGCAGCGCATTCTCCGCTTGGCGCGAATCGAGGCGCGTATGTTGCGCCACAATCGGGACATCCGACCGAATCACGCTTGAATAATCTGTGTCGCGCGGAATTGGCTCAGGATCTTTCAGATCGTTGAAGCGCACGTGCTTCGTGCGACGCGCACCCACTGTGACTTTGTAAGGTCCAACCGGCTCGCGATCTTTGTAGTAGATGGTGATCTCAACGTTGGCATCTTCATCAGAAGTGTTCAGGATGCACACCGTTTCGTGGCTGAGCATCTGTGGCTGCGGCCCATGGCTCTCCGGCGGAATGTAGCCTTCCGCAATCACCCACTCGCGTGCACCTATTGCTTTGCCCATGGTTCCTCCTCGTTACGTTTCCTGAATAATTTCCATGCAACTGCGCCGCCAACGGCCATTGCCCCGAGCGCGGCCGCTGCCTGCACGCGCGCCTTGCGCCTGCTCGATTTTCTCCGCTCCACGAGATCGTCTTCCGGATACATGTCAGGCTGCCCCTGCTGGCCCATGCGGATCACCTCGGCGAGATGCAGAGCATGCCGCTTCGTTTCCTGCGCAATCTGCTCGCGACAACTGAAACCGTCAGCCATGATCACGGTTGAGAGCGGCGCCTGCCGCACTTCGGGCAACAACTTGCGCTCGCCGACCGCCACTGATACGTCATATTTGTCTTTCTCAAAGCCGAATGAACCTGCCATGCCGCAGCAGCCTGCGGCCAGCACATTGGCGTCCAGACCCAGCTTCTTGAGCACAGAATTCTCATCATCAAACCTGAGCACCGACTTGTGATGGCAATGCCCCTGCACCAGCGCCTTGCCGCGCATGCGCGGAAGCTTGTAGTCAGGAGCTTTCTTTTCCAGGAACTCACTCAAGAGCAGAGTCTGCTCGCGCAGCTTCTTGGCCATCGGGTCGTCAGGAAACAGGCTGTGTAGTTCGTCCCGAAATACTGACGCGCAGCTCGGCTCCAGCACCACCATCGGAATGCCGGCTTGGATTTGCGGTTCCAGAGTCTTGATGATGCGCTGTAAATAAACCTTCGCCATATCCAGCATGCCGTAGTCGTAGAGCGG
>DATNDP010000013.1:0-3184 GCA_035553195.1 Candidatus Acidiferrales bacterium | reverse complement strand
GTCGGCGGCGGCTGCTCTGGATTTTCCTACTCCATGCAGTTCGACAATGCACCCGGCATGATGGACAAGGTCTTCAACATGGGCGACCTCAAGGTGTTCGTGGACGCAACCTCTGTGATGTATTTGAATGGATGCGTTGTGGATTACGTTGAAACCATCGAAGGCGCAGGCTTCAAATTCGAGAACCCGAATGTAAAGAGCACCTGCGGCTGCGGCTCGTCCTTCAACGTGTAAGCGAAATTTGTTGCAAAGTACAAAACCCCTCGGTTATCCGGCGGGGTTTTTCATTCTTCATTTCTTTCATTCTTCATTTCTCTGTAGTGCCGGGTTGAGCTTGCCCTGTGCGAAGCCGATGGGACCGGCGAAGTCGCCGCCCTAGTGCTGGAATGGACTCGTTCCAGGATTTTGCGGTTGCAGAGGCTGCATACCAGTTCCTGTATTCATCTGGTTGCCAAATCCCGGGTTTGGCGTATTCTGCATGCCCGCGCCGTTGGCGGTGCCGATCGGCTGGCCAATTCCTTGCCCCATCAGCGACGGCTGATAGGGTCCGGTGATAAGAGAGCGGTCGTTAGTGGGATCGTAAACAAAGAGCCACTCGTTGTAGTGCTCTTTGTTATTGAACTTGCGGATGGTTTTATCTTTGCTGGCGCTGGCCACTCCCATGATGGGGCCGCCGCCAAACACTTGCCCGCCTGGGCCTCCCGAAGGCCCGTTGGAAGACGACGCGTCCGAAGATTGACCGTCACCCGAGTTTCCTGCGGAAGAGTTGTCGCCGTTGGCGTTTGTTGTCGTGTTATCGGGAGATGCGGAATTGTCTCCCTGAATGAGCGTGCCGGAACGCGTATCGCCGCTGCTGATCGGAACTCCGGCGGGCATTCCGGGTTGACCTGCGCCGGCCGCCGCTGCGGGGTTGCCAGCGCCTCCATTAAATCCCGCACCGCCCATCAGCATTTGCACGTCACCCATGTGCAGCAGGCGGAAATCTTTTCCGGTGATCGGGTCTTTATAAGCTTTGCGCAAAAAGCGAACGTCGTTGGTATCTTCCAGATCGGAGATGCTGGTGGGATAGCGTCCAAACTTTTTCACGTAGTGGCGGATGGCGCGCGCATACTGTGCTCCGCGATGGATCATTTCTTCTTCACGGTCGCGCTTGACCTGCATTTCCATGCGCGGCAGGGCCGCGAGCGCGGCCACAGCCAGCAGTGCGATGAACAGCATCATCATCAGCAGAATGTAGCCGGATTGCCGGCTGCTTTTCGTATGGCCGGATTGCGAAAACTGCTTCATTGAAACTCTATCCCTGGGTCAGCGGAATGCTTTGGCGGTTGTTGTTGAGCACATCTTCAATTTCTACCGCATTCAGTGAGATATGAAGGACCTTGTAACGACGGTCCACAATTTGCCCCTCGCCCGCAATAAAGATGTCTTCGCCTTCGGAAAGAAAAATCCGTTTCGCTTCGCCGGGCCGGCTGGCAAAACCGAAAAACTTCAGGTCAATCGGGGGCGGAGGGGGTGGTCCCGGCGGCGGCACGTTTTGCGCCTGCGGTTGCACCGGATTCACGATGGGCTTGGGGATCTCAACATATGTCTGGAAGATATTGCGCCCACTACCCGAATATTTTGTGTCTTCAGTGCTCTTAAGCCAGTCGAGGCGCAGCCGGGGATCGAGCGAACGCGCCTCGGTCGCCGATTTTTTGCCCGAACCATTCTTCGCGCGCGTTGTGGAATGGACGCCTTCCTCGGTGGGCTGATCGGCGGTCCGTGCCCGGGATGTGCTTATACCCGGCGCGCCGGCACTTAGCAGCCAGCTGCCCAGAAGCAACACTGCAATGCCGAGCAGCACAATGGCCGTGATCAGCTTTGCCCGGCTTTCCGCGCCCACTTTCATCGCCATGTTTTAGCTGCCGATCCTTTGATAGGTTTCCAGGCTCAGGCGAAGTTGCACCGACCCTCCCTGCGAACTGCCCAGATCCAGGCCATCCACGATAAAAAATAATTTGTTTCGCTCCAGCGCATTGATAAAGCGCACCAGTTGCGAATAGCCTCCGGAAAAATCAGCCTCAATCATCACCGGAACCAGACCCGGGAGCTGTTCTTCTTTCGGAGAGTATTTCACCGTGGTCATCTTTACTCCGGATTCAGAGGCGACCTTGCCCAGCGCCTCGGAAATGTCGGAGTCCTGTTGCGGCAGCCGTTGCTTGTAGAAGTCCTGGATCTGTTCCTGCGCAGATGCGATCTTTTTGTCCATGCCGCGCAGCGGCTCTACCTGCTTGGTCTTGAGCCGCAACTCTTTCCACAATTCTTCAATTTGCGTGCGCCGCGATTGCTGCGATCCCACCAGCGGAGAAAAGAGAATGCCCGCAGCGATCACATCAATCGCGATCATGCCCACCATCACGGCGATCACTTTGTTCTTGGTGCTTTTCAGGTCCGGCATCAGGGAGCCCCTCCCTGGCTGCCCGCGGCAACGGGCGCGTACAAGGCGCTGATCTGGAATTGCACCAGGTCTTGCGGGGTCCTGGGGTTCTGGTCTGCCTGCTGCTCGGAAACGATCTGCGTCTGGCGGAAGCGCGGCGAAGATTCCATTTTCCTGACCAGTTCCAGGGCGCCATCGCGCGAGTCGCCGGCGACCAGAAGCTTAATTTTCAGCTGCTTGTCCGGTGTTACTTCGGGCGTTATGGAAACCACATGCAGGCGCGCGGGCATGACGCGCTCAAGTTCTTCGAATAGCTGCGTCCAGGAGAGAGCCTTGCGCTCGAAGAGATCGTTCAAAAACGCCGATTGATCGCGGATAGTTTGATTTTGGGGCGCATTCAGTGTTGCCTGCGCTTTGCTGCGTTCCAGGTCGCGACTCGCGATCTGCTGTTCCGCCTTATCAATCAGCGCCCGGTCCTGGCGCGCCGCCAGCCATCCGGCAACCGTGAAATAGAGCAGCGCCAGCGTAACCAACCCCAATGCGACCAGCCCGCCGCCCCACCTCTTCCAGAAGAGCCGCGCGTCCTCGTAAGGCTGCGTCGCGAGATTGATATTCAATCGCATATGGTGACTGGTCTTTAGCCGAGCAATGCTCCTACAACTCCGGCCATCCGCCACTTGGGCACGGTTCCCAGGCTGCCGGAAAGCTGGGATGAGGCCACTAATTCCTGTACCTCGGCGCCTGTCTGAGCGCGTAATGCGGGAGCTG
>DATNDP010000012.1:0-6196 GCA_035553195.1 Candidatus Acidiferrales bacterium | reverse complement strand
ACCGCCGGCCGCGCGCCCCCGCCCACAAACACCTGCCCTATGCCGTTAACCTGCGACAGCTTCTGCGCCAGAATGGAATCGGCAATGTCATACATGCGTGGCTTGGTGATGCTGTCGGATGTAAGCGCCAGAATCATAATCGGCGCATCCGCCGGATTCACCTTGCGCCAGCGCGGCAGGCTGGGAAGATTCGCGGGCAACTGCCCCAGGGCGGCATTGATGGAGGCCTGCACGTCCCTTCCGGCTGCATCGATATCACGGCTTAGGTCGAATTGCAGCGTGATATTTGTTGCGCCAAGCTGGCTGGTGGACGTCATTTCATTGACGCCTGCAATCCTTCCAAACTGGCGCTCCAGCGGCGTAGCCACCGATGAGGCCATCGTCTCAGGGCTGGCTCCCGGCAGGTTAGCGCTCACGCTGATAACGGGATATTCAACCTGCGGAATGGGGGCCACGGGAAGGCGCGTGTACGCCAGAATGCCGGCCATCAGCACTCCCACGGCCAGCAGCGATGTAGCCACTGGACGCCGGATGAATGGAGCGGAAATATTCATGCGCTAATCGCCCAGGACAGGTTCTTTCTCCGGCGTGATCTCATTGCCGATCTTGAAACGCGAGAACTTGCGCGCCAGCTTGTCAAACCAGATATAGATCACCGGCGTGGTGTAGAGCGTGAACAACTGGCTCAGCAGCAAGCCGCCGATGATGGTGATGCCCAGCGGCCGGCGAAGCTCTGACCCGGTGCCGCTTCCAAGCGCCAGCGGCACAGCTCCCAGCAGCGCGGCCATGGTGGTCATCATGATGGGACGGAAGCGCAGCAAGCTTGCCTGGTAAATGGCTTCCTCCGGCGGCTTACCTTCACCGCGCTCCGCATCGAGCGCGAAGTCGATCATCATGATGGCGTTCTTCTTCACGATGCCGATGAGCAAAATAATGCCTATCAGCGCCACCACGGTTAGATCATTGCGCGTGAGGATCAAAGCCAGGATTGCGCCTACACCAGCCGACGGCAGCGTGGAAAGAATCGTTACGG
The DNA here is from genome assembly GCA_035553195.1 of Candidatus Acidiferrales bacterium. Taxonomy (GTDB): domain Bacteria; phylum Acidobacteriota; class Terriglobia; order Terriglobales; family Acidobacteriaceae; genus Angelobacter. The sequence continues at coordinate 5,163 of DATNDP010000012.1, read as the reverse complement.
GATGGATGTAACTCTCGTATAAAACACCGAGCACGATATAAACAGTGATCAACGCCGCCAAAATCAGCCAAGGCTCAGAAGCCAGCGATTTCTGGAACGCTGCCGCCGTCCCCTGGAAGCTGGGATGGATGCTGGCCGGCATTCCGAGTTCCTGTTCAACCTGCGCAATTGCTTTCGTCGCCCGTCCCAATGACTCGCCCGGTGCCAGATTGAAAGAGATGGTGACCACCGGGAACTGCCCCTGGTGGTTGATGGCCAGGGGTGTATTCGCCGTATCAAAATGGCTGAACGCCGAGAGCGGCACCTGCGTGCCCGTCACTGACTTCACATAAACGTGCGTCAGGTCGGTGGGATCCTGCTGAAACTGCGGCCCCACTTCAAGCACCACGTGATATTGATTGAGTTGGGTAAAGATCGTGGATACCTGCCGCTGCCCGAAGGCGTCATACAACGTGTCGTCAATCGCCTGCGGCAGAATTCCGAAGCGGCCCGCGGTATCGCGGTCGATCACCAGGTCGGCGCGCAACCCGCCGTTCTGCTGATCGCTGGCGACATCGCGCAACTCCGGCAGCGTGCGCAGCTTGTCCAGAATTTTGTTCGACCACTCGTTCAGTTCGGCCGCATTCGCATCTTCCAGAGAGTACTGGAACTGCGTTCGGCTCACGCGGTCTTCCACCGTCAGGTCTTGCACCGGCTGCATGTAGAGGGTGATTCCCTCCACGTTGGCCACCTTGGGCTGCAGCCTGCGAATAATCTCCGAAGCACTGGAATCGCGCTCATCGTGCGGCTTCAGATTGATCTGGATGCGCCCGCTATTCTGGGTGGTGTTTGTGCCGTCAATACCGATGAATGATGACAGGCTGGCCACATCCGGATCCTGCAGAATCACCTGCGCAAGCTTCTGCTGCTCCTGCTCCATGGCGGTAAACGAGATGTTCGGCGCCGCCTCGGAAATGCCCAGAATCACTCCGGTGTCCTGAACCGGAAAGAAGCCCTTCGGCACCAGGATGTACAGATAAAGCGTGAGCAGCACGGCGGCCACGGTGGCCAGCAGTGTAGCGGTCTGGTGCCGCAGCACGACCCGCAGCGTCCGTCCGTAGAACTCGATCACGCGCTCATAGAAGCGCTCGGAGGCGTGATAAAAGCGCCCGTGCTTCACTTCGCGCGGATTCTTGAGGAGGCGCGCCGACATCATGGGCGTCAGCGTCAGCGACACGAGCGCGGAAATAATGATGGTGACGCTGAGCGTAATGGCGAACTCGCGGAACAGCCGTCCCACGATATCGCCCATGAACAACAGCGGAATAAGCACAGCGATGAGCGATACCGTTAGGGAAATGATGGTGAAGCCGATTTGCCCCGAGCCCATCAACGCCGCTTCCAGGGGCGAATGCCCTTCCTCCAGGAAGCGTTCGATATTTTCAATCATGACAATGGCGTCATCCACCACAAATCCGGTGGAGATGGTGAGCGCCATGAGCGAGAGGTTATCCAGGCTGTAGCCCAGCAGGTACATCACCCCGAAGGTGCCCACAATCGAGAGCGGCACCGCCACGCTGGGGATTACCGTGGCGGAAAGATTGCGCAGAAAAAGGAAGATCACCATCACCACCAGCGCAACCGTGAGCATCAATTCGAACTGCACGTCCTTGACCGAGGCGCGGATGGTTTCGGTGCGGTCTGTGAGGATCTGCACCTTAACGGACGTCGGCAGCGCGCTCTGCAATTGCGGCAGGACCTTCTTGATCCTGTCCACCACACCGATGATGTTGGCGCCGGGCTGGCGTTGAATGTTGACGATCACCGCCGGGAGAATCTGCGGCTGGCCGTTTTCGGTGATGGTGCCCATCCATGCTGCCTGCTTGGAGTTCTCGGCTCCATCGATCACGCTGGCCACATCGCGCAGGCGCACGGGCGCGTTGTTGCGATAGGCGATGATCACGTCCTGATATTCCTTCGCCGACCCAAGCTGATCGTTGCTGTTGATGGTGTACGACTGCCGTGGATCTTCCAGTACTCCCTTGGCCTGGTCCACATTGGCCTGCCCCAGCACGGTGCGCAGGTCTTCCAGGCTCAGGCCATAAGACGCGAGCGCCGTAGGGTTGGCCTGAATGCGCACCGCCGGGCGCTGTCCTCCGCTGATGGAAACCAGGCCCACGCCGGAGAGCTGGGAGATCTTCTGCGCCAATGTGGTATCGGCCAGGTCTTCCACTTTGGTCAGCGGCAAGCTCTCTGAAGTGAGCGCCAGCGTGATGATGGGAGCATCGGCAGGGTTGACCTTGCTGTAAATCGGCGGGTTGGGAAGGTCGCGCGGCAGAAAGGTTGTGGCGGCATTGATGGATGCCTGCACCTCCTGCTCGGCAATGTCGATGTTCTGGTCCAGATTGAATTGCAGCGTGATCACAGAGCTGCCGAAGGAGCTTATGGAAGTCATCTGGCTCAGCCCAGGCACTTGCCCGAACGTCCGCTCCATCGGAGCGGTGACTGACGACGCCATCACCTCCGGACCTGCGCCGGGATAGAAGGTGGTTACCTGAATTGTCGGATAGTCCACCTGCGGCAGCGCCGAGACCGGAAGCTGCCGGTACGCGACGAATCCGACCAGCAAAACCCCGATCATCAGCAGCGAGGTGGCTACTGGACGAAGGATGAAAATGCGAGATGGACCGCCGCTGGCCATGGAGTGTGTCTCGCCGGGATTGGGATCCTGTCGCATTAGGACCTACTGCCCCGGTTCTGTTTCGGCTTGTTGAGCGCCGTTGGGTCTGGGCGCCTGGCCACCGCGGATCTCCACTTTGCTGCCGGGCTGCAATTTATCCTGGCCATCGGTGACCACCATCTCGCCCGGCTGCAATCCCGAGGCAAGCGTGGTGAGATTGCCTTCGCTAAGCCCAATCGCCACTTTGCGCATCTCGGCGGTTTTATCGGGTTTCACCGTGTACACATAGGTGCCTTGCGGTCCACGCTGGATCGCTGCAGCCGGCACCACAAGACTGTTCTTGCGAACCTCCAGCAGCAGGTGAACGTTCACAAACTGGTTAGGCCAGAGCGCCCGTTCCGCATTATTAAAGACTGCCTTCAGCTTGCCTGTTCCTGTGCTGGGATCAATCTGGTTGTCAATGGTCAGCAGCTTTCCCGTAGCGAGCTTAGTCTGGTCATCGCGGCTGTAGGCATCCACCTGCAGCGGGATCTTGCGCATGTGCTGCGCCACGGATGGAAGGTTGTCCTCGGGCAGCGTGAACACCACTGCAATCGGGTGCAGTTGGGTAATCACCAGCAACCCGTTGGGGTCCGAGGCGTGAACCATGTTTCCGATGTCCACCTGGCGGAGCCCTATGCGTCCGCTCACCGGCGCCGTGATCCGGGTATAGACGAGATTCAGTTTTACGTTGTCAATGTTTGCCTGATCGGCCCGCACTGCGCCCTCAAGCTGGTCCATCAGAGATTTCTGAGTATCAAACTGCTGCCGCGGGATCACGCCTTGCTTGTACAGATCCTGGAAGCGCTGGAAGTTCAGCTTGGCATCGTTCAAGGCCGCCTGATCTTTGAACAGCGTGGCTTCCGTCTGGTGCAACGAGACTTCATAAGGACGGGGATCGACTACAGCCAGCAGGTCGCCCTTCTGAACTTCCTGGCCTTCTTTGAAATGGATCTCCACCAGTTGCCCGTCGAGCCTGCTCTTCACCACGACGGTGTTGAACGCTTCCACCGAGCCAAGTCCCTGCAGATATACCGGGACGTCGCGAACCTCCGCTTTGGCTACGGCAACGGAAACCGTCATGGAGCCGCGCTGAAAACCCTTCTTGCCGCCGCCTTTGGAAGCGGCCTGCGGGTTGGGCGAATTACCGCAGCCGGCCAGAAGGCCTGCAAACAAGAGCGTCACCAGCACGCGATAAGGACGGAGCATCAAGCTGCGCGCCTCGGTTGTTCGCGCCGTGATCGTGTGGCGCTTGGTTTTGAGCATGTATGTCCTCTCGAAGGGGGCACAACCAGAACTTCAGTTACGTTACCAGAGCAGCGAATTTCTACGACCGCATCTCCCGGGGCGCTGGCAGCCTGCAACTGAGTAGTTTGAAGGCAAGCGGCAATGTTGCGACATCTGTTTTTGTAAATAATTGTTAATAAGGGAGTTGCTGCACATTCAAGCGCGCGAGCTCTGTCCCCGTTAGGACTGTGGCTCTCGCATAAGCTCCTCTTCACTGCCTGCTCTGTGCCAGTGCTGGAGGGAGCGGACGTTGATTTCATTCCGCTGCAGCGCGGCAATGCCATCGGCGGCGGCACGGGCGGCTGCCACCGTGGTGATGGTGGGTATGCGGTTGGTGACGGCGGCTCTGCGAATGGCTTTCTCGTCAAACCACGGGTCCTGGCCGTGCGGCGTGTTCACGATGAGATGCACACGCCCGCCCTTGATCAGGTCGACCACGTTCGGGCGCCCCTCTTTGACTTTATAGACCCGTTCCACGGTGATCCCGGCCTTCTCCAGCCGGTCGGCCGTGCCATGCGTGGCCACGATGCTGAAGCCAAGCTCAACGAAGCGGCGAGCCAGATCAATGGACTTCGCCTTATCTCGGTCTGTCACGCTGATGAAGACAGTGCCGCTGGTGGGCAGCGTCTGCCCGGCCGAGATCTGCGCTTTGGCGAACGCCTCGCCAAAAGTTTCCGCCGAGCCCATCACTTCACCGGTGGACTTCATCTCCGGGCCGAGCACCGTATCTACGCCGGGGAACTTGGACCACGGGAACACCGGTGACTTCACGAAATATCCCGCGCCTGTGGCAAGGTCTTTTCCTGAAGATGCGTGCTCGGGTAGAAATTCGTGCAGTTTGCGTCCGGTCATGAGCCGTGCGGCGATCTTGGCCAGGGGCACGCCTGTGGCTTTGGAAACGTAGGGGACGGTGCGCGAAGCGCGCGGGTTGACCTCGATCACAAAAACCTTGTCGTGCTGCACCGCGTATTGGACGTTCATCAAGCCGATGACTTTGAGAGCCCGCGCCAGCTTGAACGTGTATTCGCGGATGGTGATGATCACGTGCTGCGGCAGCTCGACCGCAGGCAGCACGCACGATGAGTCGCCCGAATGGATGCCGGCCTCTTCGATATGCTGCATGATCCCGGCAATTACCACATCCTCGCCATCGGAAAGCGCATCGACATCGACTTCAA
>DATNDP010000011.1:0-3594 GCA_035553195.1 Candidatus Acidiferrales bacterium | reverse complement strand
AGGAAGATCAGCCAGCGTATTGATCAGTTGCCCGGGAACTATCCCTGTAAGGCTGCGGAAATTAGCAACGTCAGTGAAGTTGGCATCACTGCGCGCCACAATCGCAATGGTGGTTCCGGCTCCGTTCAGCGCCGTTGGGGTGGCCGAGTACAGTGGTTGAAGCTGGTAGATTTTGGTGTAGTCGCCGGGAGTGAGGGCATGGACCGGCCCGTTCGATGTGCTGAATGTAGCATCAGGATTAATGATGCTGTAGGTGCCGTCGCCATTGGAACTGGCCTGCATGACGCGGCTGACCATGGGCTTCATGAAAAAATTGTGTAGAGACGCCACTCCGCTGACCACGGGAGCGATACCCGCAGGGAGCGAAAGTTGTGTTGCATTGGCGATGTGACGCGCGTCGCCAATCTGGTACTGCCGCATGATGGTGCCGAACGCGCGCTCCGCCTGGCCTGCCGTTCCGGAGAATTGGATCCACCGTCCGCTCTGCGCTACGGCGTCCACGCTGAATCCCTGCTGAACCAGCCAGCTTTTCACCGTCGCAAGGTCCTGGGGCGCAGGGCCGAATTTCTGGCCAAATTCCTGCGGCGTGAGCCAGTGATGATAGTTGGGCGAGCTCTTGTCCTGCTGGCTGTCAAGCAAAGTCTGCAGATCCTGCTCCTGCTGCGGGGAAGGAGCGAGCACCAGCAGCATCCGGTTGAACCTGGTTGTGGGATCCACAGGCCCGACGTCAAACCGCGGTTGCGCCAGGGGATGCTTTGATCCTTCCATCGTGACACGAGCTGAATCATCAACCGTACCGGAGAGCACCGGCTTTCGCTGTGCGTGAGAAGAACTGCTAAGGAACGAAATCAAGAACAGGAAAACGACTAACCGCAGAACACACTTTTCAAACATACCGGCCTTTTCACCCAAGGATCTTGAATAGGAGCAGAATCAAAGCCGCCAGCGATGAGGCATGGCTACGCGGCTTATGAATGCGTCTTTGATTCATGAATCGGATTCAATGAATTGGACTCAATGAAATCGTGAGTCTCTGGATTTCGGTGGTGATACTACTGCGCGAACGGCATATGGTCAATACGGGGTTTCCTGAGTTTGGGCTCCTTTGAGCAGTAAAAATCAGAGTTTTCTAAGCCCGGGTTTGCCGCGGATCGACGCGAACGGTGATTCGCCACACAGAGGTAGCGAAGGAAGATAGGAACAGCTAAGCAATGTTGCTTTGGAGTCATTCATGCGTTTCTTTTGTACCTCAGCGGCTAAAGCCGGATTCTTCTGCCGCCTCTTACCGCAGGGCCCGGATGACGGGCGTTGAATCCTCAGCTATTGGTGCAGCGGTTCGCGAATTTTAGGCAATTCTCAGCCTTTGATTTCAGTTTAAAGATTGATTGTCACTGGCCAGAGTTGCTGGATATACTTATGCTCCGCTTTTTCCAATTAAATTAATCGGAGCCCCGTCTCGTGAGATCGCGTGCGTTTTCTGGTCTACTTCTTCCAATAGTTTGTATGGCTGTTTTGTCTCTGAAGGTTTTCGCGTCAGATCGATTGATCAGTCAGGCTTCTGATAATGGTGTGCAGCCGCGTTCGCTGCCTCTCAGCTTTGAACCGAATGTGGGGCAATCCGATGCGCAGGTCCAGTTCATTGCACGAGGAGCCACGGGAACGGCTTTCCTTACAGATCATGGGGTAGTACTGAGGGGTCAGGGATCTGGCGCAACCGGATCCGTTCTTATTAGGCTGCTGGCATCAGGAAAATCGAGCCCAGCGGGTGAAGTGCCGACGGGTGGTGTGGTGAATTACTACCCCACGCGAAACCGGAAAAATTGGCTGACCGGAATTCCCATGTTCAGGCGCGTGCGGTATGCAAGCATTCATCCGGGCGTAGACGTAGTTTTCCATGGAAATGATGGAGCGCTGGAATATGACTTTGAGATTGCTCCGGGAAGTTCTCCGGAAAAGATCGCACTGGCCGTCGAAGGGGCTCAAAGGATAAGTGTCGCCGCAGACGGAGGTCTGGAGATAAATGCGGGAAAACAGACGTGGCACCTGCTTGCGCCGGCAGCATATCAACTCAAGGAGGGAGTAAAGCAGCCGGTATCCGTAAGGTATCAAATCACCAGCACAAATAGATTCAAGTTTGTGATTGGATCCTATGATCGTTCAGCCAAACTGGTAATCGATCCGGTGGTTGAGTACGCCAAGATAATTGGCCTGAACAATGATACGCAGGTAAACGGGATGGCACTGGACGGAGCCGGAAATCTATACATTGCCGGAACCACGTTCGCCAGCGACTATCCTGTAGTGAATGGCCAGCCAGGGAAATTCCCCGCAGGTTCCACCCAAGTTTATTTAACCAAAATCAATCCGGCCGGCGATACCATTCTTTTCTCCACATACATTCCGTGCTCGGGATTCAGCCGGCTGGATGGTTTGAGAGTGGATGCCAACGGCAATGCGTACCTGATTGGCGAGCCCGGCGGGAGCGATTTTCCCGTGACAACGACAGCGCTGGGGACAACTGGAGGCTTTCTGGCGAAGTTTGCGGGCGACGGCACGATGATCTACTCAAGCATTCTTGGAGGGGCATTCCCACGCGGGCTGCGCGCGGACAGCTTGGGCAATGCCTACGTTATAGGTGAAGCTGGTCCAACGCTGCAGACGACTGCGGCAGCTTTTCAGCCGGTACCGCCGTGCCCAACCTGTGGCGCCAAGTTCTTTGCCAAAGTGGACCCGACCGGATCCGCTTACATTTTTGCCAGCTATTTTTACGATCCAGCGACAGCCACGCTCGTCGGAGCAACAGCCGGGGTGAATCCAGGCATCGCGCTCGACCCGGCAGGCAACATCTTCCTCATGGGACAGGGAAACAGCGCCACTGTCCCACACGTGAAGGCATGGCAGATTGGCGGCGGCCTCTTCCTGGCGAAATTCGCACCGGACGGAAAGACGCTCGAATTCTCGACCGACTTTGGTGGCGGGAGCAGCAGCGAACAGCCGATTGGCCTGGAAGTGGGAAGCGACGGCACAGTTTTTGTCATCGGAACTACGAAGAGCAATGACTATCCTTACAGCATCAATGCTGCCGGGCATCCAGCATTGCCGGAAGGAGATATCGTCACTTTTGCCAGCGCCATTAATCCCGCGCTGAATGGATTCACGTATTCAACTTACGTGGCAAGCGGGTCTGCTACTGGTGTTTTTCTGGACGCCAATAATCATCTTTATATCGCAGGTTCCGCGAGCAGAATTCTGCCCCTTGAGGGTGCAGTGGTGTCCGATATCGGCCAGTCCGGAAGCGGCTTTTTTACGGAACTGGACGCGGCGGGAAATCCGGTGAAGGTAAGCAGATTCGGGGGACATCTTACCGATGAGACCCCAACAGCAATAACCGCCGATGCGGCAGGAAGCGTTTTTATTGCAGGCGCAACATCGCCCCAGAATGAAGTCCCGCAGCCCGATCCCATTCTGGTGGGTCCGCCTTTTGCAAGCGGTTTGACCGGCGGCAACTTCGGGCTGTTCTTCGCAAAGGTCAGCCCCACGAATGCGCCGCAGATCAGCCTGAACTCACTTGGCTTTCCGTTCATGATTCTGCGG
>DATNDP010000010.1:0-7436 GCA_035553195.1 Candidatus Acidiferrales bacterium | reverse complement strand
GGCGCGCGCTCCTGCTGGGCCAGAATTTCTTTCCTTTGGACAAGTACCAGGAGTTAAAGGATTTTTTCAACAAGGTCGAAGCCGGAGACGAGCAACAGGCCGTGCTCCACGGAGGCGTCGTCAGTGCTCAGAAATAAGTTCGCCGCAATCTCATGTTTTTATCTCGTCAGCGTTCTCTCGCTGAGCGCCAGTGCGTCAGTTCCCGAATGGCTGCGCAGCGCCGCCCAGCAACCTGTAAAGAAATATGCGGACGACGTTAACGCTGTGAATCTACTCAATGAAACTGAAACCACGGTCAAGGATGATGGCCAGATCTTGACGCGACATCGCGAAATCGTCCGTGTGCTGCGGCCTGAAGGACGCGATGCGGCGTACCCTCGCATTTACTACGTCGATGAAACGCACATCAACTACTTTAGGGGGTGGAGCATAAGCGCAACCGGTCGTGAATACGAAGCAAAAAAAGAGGATATTTACGAACGCGCAGGCGGTGAAGGTTACGAAATTTACACGAACCAAAAAATGAAGACGATGCGCATTCCTGGGGTTGATGTGGGGAGCGTACTGGGATTTGAGTGGGAGGAAAAACGTTACCCATACACTTTTGAGGATCATTGGTTCTTTCAGGATGACTCGCCGACAGAACACGCTCGCTACATACTCCACCTGCCAGCGGGATGGGAGTATCGCGCAGCATGGCTGCATCATCCCGAACAAGCTCCGGTGACAGAGGGGAATAGTTATTTGTGGGAGGTAACGGGCATCCCTCGAATTGAGGATGAATATGATATGCCCCATCCTCTGGCCTTAGCTGGGCAACTGATCGTCACTTTTTTTTCCGAAAAGAGCAAGGGCAAGTCTTACGCGAACTGGTCAGACTTTGCTGAATGGTTTTCACATTTAACGGCGGGCGTAAGGGATTCGTCCCCAGCAATGGAGCAAAAAGTAGAGGAACTGGCACCAGCAAGCGTATCTCCCCTGCAGAGGATCAAGGCTTTGGCATCTTTTGCTCAGCGTGACATTCGATATGCGGCCATCTCTATAGACGTCGGAGGTTACCTGCCGCACCAGGCCAGCCAGATCTTCAGCAACCGTTATGGAGATTGCAAAGATAAGGCCACCCTTCTCAGTTCTATGCTGGCTCGAATCGGTGTGAAGTCATATTACATTCTGGTGCACACGGATCGAGGCATCTACTCAGCAGATACTCCGCCCACGATTGGTTTTAATCATGCAATCATCGCGATTCAATTGCCGCAAGGCAGCCTTAAAACTCCCATGCCGGCCATCTACGACCATCCCAAACTGGGCCACCTGCTCATCTTCGATCCCACCAATCCATTTGTGCCGTTCGGACAGATTCCGTCGTACGAACAGGATAACTATGGGCTTCTCGTGGGTGATCAGGGGGGCGAACTGATCCATCTCCCAGTCGCGCCTCCGGAACTGAACCGCATCAACCGTACTGCACAAATCAAGCTGCTTCCTGATGGATCGATTAAAGGAGAAGTCAAGGAAGTCAGGACGGGAAGTCAGGCTGCCGAGGGTAGAGAGCAATTCGCAAACCAGACGATGGCCGACCGCAAAAAGGCACTTGAGCGCTTCCTGGGAGCCATGCTCGGCAACTTCCAACTGGACAGCGTGGAAGCGGAAAATCTGGATGACATTGATAAAGACCTGATCATCCACTACAACTTTACGGCTGATCACTACGCCAAGAATGCCGGCCCTCTCCTGCTGGTCCGCCCGCGCGTTCTGGGCGAAAAGCTGGGCGCGCTCGATGGCACCAAACCGCGGCTCTATCCCTACGACTTTGGCGCGCCCACCTTGCAGACTGACGTGTTCGAATTCAATCTCCCGGAGGGCTACAAAGTGGATGAACTGCCCGAAGCAACGAAGGCCGACTTTGCATTCGGGGACTATGAGAGCAAGATTGAGGACTCAGGGAGCACCTTAAAATACAGCCGGCAGTACGAAATCAAGGCTACGTCGATTCCGGCCAGCAAAATCGGCGAGCTCAAAAGCTTTTTTCATCAGATCAACCAGGACGAGCGGAATATGGCTGTTCTGAAAAAAGCTAATTGATCAGCCCATGGGCCTGAGTTGAAATTTCGGGAGCAAAATTGTTTAAGCGTTGCATCAACCTGCTACTGTTCGCTTTTGTACTTTGGACTGTAAACGGCTTTGCTGAAGATCATAGCTGGGTCCCTCTGAACAACGAGGAGCTCAAGATGACCCAATTTAAGCCGCTACCCGGGGCGGAAGCCGTCCTTCTGTACTACGGCAATCAGATCGACGATGTTGATCACAAGGAATTTCTTTATTCACGCATCAAAATTCTAACCGATTCCGGAAAACGGTTTGCCACGGTAGAGATACCCCTGGTTGGCAAGGCATCTGTCACCGAGTTGTACGCGCGCACCATCCATCCCGACGGTAGCATCACGGACTTCACTGACCAGCCATTCGAAAAGGTCGTTCTTCGCGGACAGGGGATTCGCATTCGAGTGCGCGCCTTTACCCTCGCGCAGGTCACCCCCGGCAGCATTATTGAATACCGCTACGAGCTGCACTACGGCGATAAAGATCTGCGGCATCACGAATGGGTGGTTCAGCACGACTTGTATGCTGTGAAAGAGCACCTCTCTTTTCGCTTCGATAAACATTACGACGTGGAGTGGGTTACCACGCCCGGATTCAACAAGACTCCGGAGAAGGATATGAAAGCTGGCACGCTGCGGCTCGACGTGGAGAACGTGCCGCCGTTTGAGCCAGAAGAGCAGATGCCCCCGGAAAGCGTGTACAAACTGTACGTAAAATTCTTTTATACCAGTCCCTATACCCCTTCTCCTTCAGCATACTGGTATAGAACGGGCCAGTGGTGGTCCCGCGGCATCGATTATTTCATCGGGGATCACAAGGAGATCAAGCAGGCGGCGCAGCAGGCGATTGGCAATGAGACCGATCCCGGGAAGAAACTGCGCAAGCTGTACGCACGCGCTCAACAACTAAGAAACCTCTCCTACGAACGGGAGCGGACCTCGCGTGAACAGAAGCAGGAACAACTCAAGGAGGCCAAGAACGTGGTCGATGTTCTCAAACACGGTTATGGCGACCGGAGCGATGTCACTATGTTGTTTGTCGCCATGGCGCGCAGCGTGGGATTTACGGCCTCCGTAATGCTTGTCTCAAGCCGAAAGACGAACTTCTTTGATCGCGACGTGCTGTCGTTCGAGCAGCTCGATTCTCAACTTGCCTTGGTACGGCTGAATGGCAAGTCGGTATTCCTTGATCCCGGCACCCGGTTCTGCCCTTACGGTCTTCTGCGGTGGACAAGTACCGGCACTGCGGCCATGGACATGATGGATCCCGGAACCTTCGTTTCCACGCCCGCTACCGACGCCCGCAACTCTCTCATCTCCCGCTCGGCCAATATGATGCTGAACTCCAACGGTTCCATCAAAGGAGAGGTCCGGATTGCGTTCTCCGGCGTGGACGCGTTGGAGCGCCGCCTTGCCGCGCTCGACACGGATGACGCAGGCAGAAAAAAGGAGTTGGAGGATGAACTAAAAGAATGGCTCCCAACCAACGCGAAGGTTGAAATGACAACATCCACCGGCTGGGAGAATGAAGACGAGGGGCTGGTTGCCATATTCAATGTTGAGGTTCCGGAATATGCCTCGGTGGCTGGTAAACGCCTGCTCATTCCCGCCGCTCTGTTCAGGCCCAAGACCCGTCGTGTGCTCAAAACCGGGCCACGCAAGTATCCCGTGTACTACCATTATGCGTTTACTGAAGCTGATAGCGTTGCGCTGGAATTGCCAGCCGGTTACACAACGGAGACTCTTTCACCGCCTCAGTCAGCAAAGACCGATTTTGCAGCATTCAGCAGCCTGAGCAGTAGCGTGAAAAACAGAGTGAATATGGAGCGCACACTGCGTCTCAACGGTGTGCTGTTCCCACCGGAGCGGTATCAGCAACTGCGCGATTTCTTTGCCAGCGTACAGGCCTCTGATGACTCTCAAACCGTTCTGCACCAAGTCTCCGTGCAGGCCCAGACCGCCAACTGACCCATTAGGTTAGTTCTTGCTCCCGCTTTTACGCATCTTCTATGATTGAGGGTTTGGATTCTTCTTATGGCAGATCAACCTCAAAAAGGCAAACCCAAGGACGGGGGCAGCGTCGCTGAGAACCCGATTGCGGAAGTATTCCAGGGACGACATCCTTCGGAATCAGAGCAGCACTGGGCGGAAAAGACTCTCGCCCCGGGGCTGGAGAAATCACCAGAAAAGCCCATCGGAGCGCCCAGTGGGGTAAATCTGGATGAGCACGGCAATGCACGCTTCACCACCATCAGCGGCATGCCCATTCGGCGGTTGTACACCCAGGCTGATCTGCCCGACGACTGGAATTACGACCACTATCTGAATTTTCCCGGCCAAGCTCCCTACACGCGAGGCATCCACAGCACGGGCTATCGCGGGAAGCTTTTTACGATGCGGCAGTTTTCCGGCTTCGCATCACCAGAGGAGACAAACGAGCGCTACAAATATCTTCTCGCGCATGGCGGCGGCGGCCTCTCCGTGGCTTTCGACCTTCCTACTCTGATGGGCTATGACTCCGATCACGCGGCGAGCGAGGGCGAGGTCGGAAAATGCGGCGTGGCCATTGATTCCCTTGAAGACATGGAGATTTTGTTCAGCGGCATCGATCTCGAAAAGACGACAGTCTCCATGACCATCAATTCCCCGGCCTCCGTACTGTGGGCCATGTATCTGGTGGTGGCGGAAAAGCAGGGCGCTGACTGGAAGAAAGTTTCCGGCACCATCCAAAACGACATCCTGAAGGAATACATCGCGCAGAAGGAGTACATCTACCCGCCGGCGCCTTCCATGCGTCTGGTGATTGATACTTTCGAATTCGGTTCAAAGTTCACGCCCCGCTTCAACACTATTTCCATCAGCGGATATCACATCCGCGAAGCTGGTTCAACGGCGCTGCAGGAGCTGGCATTCACGGTTTATGACGGCGTTGAATACGTTGAGTGGGCGCGCCGTCGTGGCCTGGATGTGGATGAATTTGGCCCGCGCCTTAGCTTTTTCTTCAATTCGCATAACGATTTCTTTGAGGAAATCGCCAAGTTCCGCGCCTCGCGTAAGATCTGGTACCGGCTCATGAAGGACCGCTTCGGAGCCAAACAGCAGCGCACCACGCTGATGCGCTTCCACACGCAGACCGCAGGGGTCTCCCTGACGGCGCAGCAGCCCATGAACAACATCGCTCGTGTTGCCATCCAGGCACTTGCGGCGGTGTTGGGCGGAACGCAGTCCCTGCATACCGATTCCTACGACGAAGCCTGGGCGTTGCCCACTCAGGATGCCGCGCGCATCGCCCTGCGCACCCAGCAGATCATTGCTTACGAATCCGGAGTGACCCAGACCGTAGACCCGCTGGGCGGCTCGTATTTTGTGGAGAAGCTCACCCTGGATATGGAGAAGGGCGCCTTCGATTACTTTGACAAGCTCGATGCGATGGGCGGGATGGTCAAGGCTATCGAAAATGGATACCCGCAGAAGGAGATCGCCGAGGCGTCGTACCAGTACCAACGGGCCGTTGAAGCGCGCGAGAAGATTATCGTCGGCGCGAATGATTTCGTGATCGAAGAAGAGCCGCCAGAGATTCTCTATATCGGCGAGTCGGTGGCGCAACGCCAAACCGAAAAGCTGAAGCAACTACGTGCCCGCCGTGACAACAACGAGGTCCGGCGCCGCCTCGATGCGCTCAAGCGCTCTGCCGCGCAAGAGCCGGTTGTCCCCAAGGACGGCAACATCAGCCAGGCAAACACCATGCCTTATATCATCGACTGCGTCCGTGCCTACGCAACCGTGGGCGAGATCTGCCAGGCTTTGCGTGAGGTGTACGGAACGTATGAAGAGGTGAGCATCACGTAGATCGGGTGATCTGGTGATCGCACGTGATCGGGTGATCTGAAGAACTCACTAGGGCAAAGCGAATTCTGGGTGACGCCTGCAATAAGCATTTTTCAATCGCAGAACTCCGATCACCCGATCACCCGACGGCGGTGATCGCCCGATGCTTTGTACACCGCCCACTGCTCCGTCCCGGCGATTTGCTCCAGCCAGTCGCAATCCATGAGCAGCTTTTCGAATTCCAAGTACCGATAGGCAATGAAAGTTGGGCGCGGCTTCTCTGCCATGGAAGCTGCCAACCGTTCAAGCACTCCGGCCAAGACTGCCTCAGGAAATGGATTGTAGATATAAACAACCAGTGGATCCGGCGGAAAATCAAAATCGCGGGCATCCATGCAAACGCTTTCCAATTGGGTTCGGTGAACGGCATGGGCCGCAACGAATCTTCTTACGTTTTCCACAGCCACCCTGTGCAGTTCCGGGATGTATTCCACGCCAATAGCGCGACGAAACCCTCTGCTCGCGGCCATGAGCAGCGTTCTTCCCTTTCCTGAGCCGAGATCAACGAACGTAAACCGGCTGAAGTCGATACATAGCGCGTGCATGATCTCATCAAAGAGCCACGGTTCGGAGGGGAAATACTGATGGCCGCTCAGCGCGGCCATCAACTGTGTGCGAAAAGGTACGTTGGCACGCGTGGTGTCCACCATGTGGTCCCAGTCGTATTCCAGATCGCCGTACTTGCTTTTCCTCCGGTCGGGAAGGAGCTCCCGTAAGAGCCTGAAGAGTGCTCCCCCCTGCTGTCTTACCGTCCGCCAGACGCCATGACGTCGAACGCTTTCACGCCAGTGCCGCGCAAAAGCGCGACGGAAGTTGAAGTGCGGCTCGGGATGCAAAGCCGCCGGAGATGTGGTTAGATTGGGATCAGCCGCCATGAGAAAAGCCGTCCACCATCTTAAGAAATCGGATGCTATCTTGGCATCGGTCATTGCCAGAGTAGGACCGTGCCAGCTCGCATACCGTGAGCCCACTTTCGAAGCGCTGGCCCGATCCATTGTTTTCCAGCAGTTGAGCACGAAAGCAGCCCGCACTATTTATGCGCGACTGGAAGAAGCTGCCGGCGGAAAGCTCACGCCGGAAGCCATCCAGAACCTGAGCGTGGGCGAACTGCGGCGCTGTGGCCTTTCCAAACAGAAGACCGGCTACATCCGTGACCTCGCCGAACACGCAATCAGCGGCAAAGTGGATTTTGCGAAGCTTCCCGCTTTGAGCGATGAAGAGGTCGTCATCGCCCTGACTGACATCAAGGGTGTGGGCGTGTGGACCGCACACATGTTTCTGATTTTTGCTCTGCGCCGCCCCAACGTGCTCCCGGTGGGCGATCTGGGAGTGCGTACGGCCATCCAGCGGCTCTACCGTAAACGCAAACTTCCTACGCCTGCACAGATCGAAAAGCTGGCCGAAAGCTGGCATCCATACTGCAGCTACGCGGCATGGTATCTGTGG
>DATNDP010000009.1:0-3494 GCA_035553195.1 Candidatus Acidiferrales bacterium | reverse complement strand
GTCGCTCTCGTGACCTTTCTGGTGGCGTTCGCGCTGACTGCGCTCGGTTTCGCCATTGCATGGCGCATGGAATCGGCCCAGGGATTTCACGCCATCATCAATCTATTTCTCATTCCTTTGTGGATGCTCTCCGGAGCGCTGTTCCCTGTGAGCGGCGCGAGCGGCTGGATCAAGGCATTGATGGAAATCAATCCTTTGACCTACGGTATGAATGCGCTGCTGCTGACGCTCTTTCCTGCAACCGCCCCTCGGACCTCGCTGGCTCTATGGCCTTCCATTGGCGTGCTCGCTCTGTTTGCAGGCGTGGTTTTCCTTGCGAGCTTTATTCTGGTGAACCGTCGTAGGACCGTTCCCGTGGCTTGAGATGCCTGACTACAGCCTGTTCCCCGCCCTGAACGCCAGCCTCAACGGTGCCAGCGCCGTGCTGATTGTGACGGGCCGGTCGTTCATTCGTCGTGGAAAGGTGCGATTGCACAGAGCGTGCATGTTGACGGCGGTTGCCGCGTCTGCAGCCTTTCTCGCCTGCTATCTTTATTACCACGCTCATGTGGGCTCGGTTCACTTTCCCGGCCATGGCTGGCCGAGAGCTCTTTACTTCAGCATATTGATTTCGCATACCCTGCTGGCCGCGGCGGTTCCAGTACTCGTGATCGTCACCCTGGCGCTTGCCCTGCGCGGAAAGTTTGAAAAGCACCGGCGGATCGCCCGCTGGACGTACCCGATCTGGCTCTACGTCTCCGTGACCGGGGTTATCGTTTACCTGATGCTGTACCAGATCTATGGCGCTCATTACTGAAGCCTCTAGCAGGAACGACCAAGCGGCGAGGAGCTCTCAGAAAGGCGGATCTCGGGAAGCGAAGAAAAGTCGACAAATCGCGGAACTTGTAGTTTAATAAAAGGCTGCCTGGCGGTTTTTCAGACAAAAATTGATGAAGGAAATTCCTCCCTATGCCAAAGAGCGTGAACAAAGTAATCCTGATCGGAAATCTGGGCAAAGACCCTGAAATCAAGTACACACCTAGCGGCGTGCCTGTTGCCAAATTCAGTTTGGCCACCAACGAACGTTACAAGGACAAAGCCGGAGAGTGGCAGGACCGGACAGAGTGGCACAACATCGTAGCCTGGCAGCGGCTGGCTGAGATTGTTGGGGAGTACGTCAAGAAAGGTTCCAAACTTTATATTGAAGGCCGTCTGCAAACCTCGAGTTGGGAAGACAAGCAGAGCGGCGAGAAGAAGTACAAGACTGAAATCGTGGCCAATGACCTGGTTCTGCTGAGCGGCCGGGGTGAGGGCGGCGATTCGGAAGGGCGTTTCTCCAAGGGCGCGGCCATGTCTCACGCATCGTCCATGGACCAGCGCTCGCCGCATTCTGATGAAATGGCCCAAAGCGCGGAAATCACGGACGAGGATATTCCGTTCTAGTTGAGCTGAAACTGAGATTTTTGGAATCGGTCGACCGTTCCGCAGCAGTCCAACGCCGTGCGGAACTAACGTTATCTGTTTTCAGCAACTTTGGAGGCGTAACATTTTAAGTGGGCGCCGGCGCGGCGCCCAGGTTTGATGAATTCGAATTTTTCTTCTGCTGAAATCCTTCGTACCCGCATCGACAGCCGTGCATCCACGAGCAGCGTTTGGATGAACCGGTTCCAGTTGATCTCAGTTGGTTCGTTCTCCGCGCTGCTGTTGCTGAGCTCCATGTATTGCCTACTGGCTTACATCCCAGCAACCTACTTTGCATTTATCCAGTCATCTTTCTTTTTGTGGATGCCGGCGTTCGCTGCCCTGCAGCCAATTTTATTTGCGATCACGTTTTGCATGGTCGTGGCCTCATTTTTTGCCGGGTTTCGTAACTCAACCCAAGCCAGACTGGGGCTGGAGATCCTGCTTTTCGGCCTCATTGCGGCCGCTTACCTGTTTGCTTCGCGCCCACTGCAGTTTATTCGTAATGATTCCAGAAGCCTGATCGTGGCCCTGGGCTTCCTGTTGATGATGGCTTTTCTCGGGGCTCTTAACTACGCAGCATGGCTTCCGCGGCTCAAAGAATACGGCCAGAACAGCCCGGCACCCGAAAGGCTCTCATTTTCCTATTGGCGCGTGGTCGGAGCTGCCACATTTGTCAGTCTCGGATATCCCGCCGCAAACTATTTGCGGTTCTATCTGACTGGAGGGCGCCTGGCGATCTCCTCCAACGAATTGATTGCCTGGAGCTGGGCAATTGTCACCCAAGTCCTGCTGTTTCTCGTTTTTTTCAGCATTATCGGCGCAGGCAGGAGACTCGCTTGGGCTGCGGCGAACCGTGAGCATGCACAGTTCCTGGTTTCGAGTACGCTGTGCTGGCTGACGCTTTCCTGGATCATGTATCAGGTGGTACTGGCCAGCATCCCGTTTGCGGGCATTGAAGCTGCGATCTACGCCGCGCTTTTCTCACTTGCAATGGTCCTTTTGATAGGCGGCCAGATTCTGCGCCGCCGTGTGCAAGGGCGCGCAAGCGCTGCGATTCCTTCGGCTATTCAGCCGCGGAACCGCACCCGCGAAACCGTCGCGCTCTGGCTTTTCCTGGTGGCGGCGGATCTCACTGTGCCGGCGCTCATCGGGGTCATGGATTGGAACTCCGTGCTGGAAAAGGTCTGGGCGATCGCGTGGTGGGCCATGGTGGCGTTTGTTGTGGTTTTCAGAAAGCAAGTTCCATTACGCCGGCGAGCGTGGGCCCCCATTGCAACCGTATGTCTTTCGGTGTTTGTGCTGCGCGCCGGGGCACACTCTGAAGCAAGATGGGGAAACGCCTTTTCCGTTCCCCAGTTCGACGCCGCTACAGCTCTCGAACATCACTCAGCGCTGGACGCATCTTTCGCCGCCGCAACCGAATTGCTGGCGAGTTCCAATAACCGCGACTGCGATGCGCTGTGCCAGTTTTCACGAGAGCAAACCAACATTCCTGCTTCAGCCCTGGTGAAACTTCCCAATATTGACTTGGTGCAGAATCTAGAACCAACCGCCGGCAAGAAGCCGAACATTTTTATCATCGTCGTAGACTCGCTGCGCCAGGACTACCTCTCTCCTTACAATCCTGCAGTTTCGTTCACGCCGGCCATTGGCGCCTTTGCCAAAGACAGTGTCGTATTTCGCAATGCCTTTACAAGATACGGCGGCACTACCCTGGCTGAGCCGTCCATCTGGTCCGGGATGATGCAGTTGCATAAGCACTACGTGCAGCCATATTACAAAGTCAATGGGCTGGAAAAGCTGATCGAGACCGATGGTTACAAGCCGTTTGTCACCGTTGATACGGTGCTGCGCGTTCTGCTTCAACCTTCAACGGATATGGTGAAGCTGGATACCAACGCGGAGAAATGGACCGATGTGGATTTTTGTTCGACAGCCCAGGAAACAGTGCAGCGTATCGATCAGGGACAAAATTCGGGCCGTCCGATTTTCTTTTTCTCCCAGCCGCAGAACGTCCACATGATCACGCTGCAAAGAACCAGCAAGCTGCG
>DATNDP010000008.1:0-4596 GCA_035553195.1 Candidatus Acidiferrales bacterium | reverse complement strand
CAGCAGGCCGCCGCTCAGGAACACGCGGTGCTTCAGGTCTTGAAACTCCTTATCAATCTGCTCAATCTCCTGCTTACCCTCCATCGCCCGCTCCAGCAGCGACTTCAGCACAGGCAGCAGCATCTGCGCCTCTTCGAGCGTGAACGTTTTAGGCTTGGCCATGTTGTTCTTCTATCAAAACCGTCACACAGATCACATATGATTTCGCCACTCTTCGCCGCGTCTCCGCGGTGCAAAGAAAACTAACTGATTTCCAGCATCCTATCCAGCGCCACTCGCGACCAGTGCTTCACCTCGGCCGGCACCTGGATCCGGTTCACCACATTTCCGTCCATCAGGTTTTCCAGCGCCCAGCACAGGTGCTGCGGTGAGATGCGGAACATCGTGGTGCACAGGCAGCCAGAATCGTCGAGCGTAATTACCAGCTTGTTATCTTTTAGAAATTCCTTGCCCATGCGGTTCACCAGGTGAATCTCTGTCCCCACGGCAAACTTAGTTCCCGCAGGCGCGTCGGCAATCATCTTGATAAGTTTTTCGGTTGAGCCGATGCCGTCCGCTTTCTGGCACACCTCCAATCGGCATTCCGGATGCACAATCACCTTGATTCCAGGATAGCGTTCGCGCACATTGTCCACGTGTTCGGGCAAAAAGCGCTGGTGCACGGAGCAGTGGCCCTTCCACAAAATCACCTTCGCCTGGCGCAACTGCTCAGCCGTAAGCCCGCCCAGACGCATAAACGGATTCCACACCACGCACTGCTCCAGCGGGATTCCCATCGCATAGGCGGTGTTGCGGCCCAGATGCTGGTCAGGCAGGAACAAAATTCTCTCGTTACGCTGGAATGCCCATTCAAACGCCGGGCCGGCATTGGATGACGTACACACCAACCCGCCACGCTCGCCCACAAACGCCTTAATGGCCGCTGTGGAATTCATATATGTCAGAGGAGTAATGCCGCGGCCAAGTTCGTCCGTAAGCCCAAGCCCCACCAGTTGCTCCCAGCAGCTTTCCACCTGGCCTATTTCCGCCATGTCAGCCATGGAGCAGCCCGCATTCAGATCCGGCAATATCACCTGTTGGCCGCCTTGCGCCAGCACGTCGGCGCTTTCCGCCATGAAGTGTACGCCGCAAAAGACAATGTATTCGGCGCTGGTGCGGGCGGCTTCCTGCGCCAGCTTGTAAGAGTCGCCGCGAAAATCGGCAAAACGGATCACTTCATCGCGCTGGTAGTGATGGCCAAGAATCACCGCGCGCCCGCTCAGTTCGCGTTTGGCCGCGGCAATGCGCTGGTCCATGCTGCGATCAGGAAGTACAAGATAGTTATCGAGCGAACAACTCGGTGCCCGCTCAATGGCTGGTACAAAAGCAGTCGACATGTTTTTTCCGCCTTCAGTTCCTTCCGGAACGGGGATGTTGAAAGCATCCGCAGGCTCCAGTGGATTCGCTGCGCCTTTTAGCGCCCAACCCACGGGGTTGTTGAAGCCCGCAGTCCTACATTAGTTCGATTGCTCCAAACCCGTCCGGGACGCAAAAGTTATGTCCCAGGCAGCAACTTTGGAGCAACCCTCTATTTTGACATTTCGGGTAACGTGAATGCAATTTTCGGCAAGAGTAAACGTGGCAGAATCATTCACTGCGAAGCGCCGACATGGGCTCAACCTGGGTCGCCCGCCTGGCCGGAACGGCACATGCCAAGAGCGAAATTACTGTAAGAATCGCAGCGCAAGATAAGAGCAGCATACTCTCAGCCGCCTTGACTCCGTATAAGACGTAGATGCTGCCCAGAGAGCGCGCCAGCGCCACCGCCAAGGGAACGCCGGCAGCAATGCCGATCAGCGTCAGGAGTAACCCTCGTTTCAAGACCAATCTCATCACTCTGGTTCTGTCCGCGCCCAGGGCCATGCGAATCCCAACTTCCTGCCGTCGCTCAGCCACGGAACAAGCCATGACGCCATAGACACCAACTCCGGCCAGAACCAGAGCAAGCAGTCCAAATGCAGCAATAAAGTCGCCTACGCCCTGCAGGCCCGCAATTCCATCGTCAATCGCCTGTTTCAAGCTTTCCACTTCGTAGACCGGTAGTTCGCTATCGAGCTGAGCAATGCTCTTGCGCACATGTGGCGTGAGCGAGAGCGGATCGGCTGTTGTGCGTATCGCGAACAGCGAGCTCGCCATCGGCGCCTGCGTGAACGGACGGTAGATGGTGAATTCAGGAGCTTCATCGGTCCAGTCGTACCGCACATCTCCGGCGACGCCCACAATCTCCATCCATCTGCTCCCCTGCGCGTCTTCAATCTTCAGGCGCTTTCCCATGGCATCGTCTCCAGGGAAGAAGCGCCGCGCCAGCCGCTCGTTGATGACTGCCACCGGAACCGCCCCGGTTGCGTCTGCGCGTGTAAACCTACGCCCTCGGAGCAGCGGAATTCGCAACACATCAAAATAATCCGAGCTGATGCTCTGAAGAATTCCACCCGGCAGATCGTCGGGCTTGAGTTCCTGCTGGCGCTCGGTGCGGAATCGTGTCCACACAACTCCGTTGTTGCTCAGCGGAGTCGTGGTCAACACGGCGGCCGACTGCGTTCCTGGGATGGCGGCGAGCTCCTCCAGTGCCTGCTGATAGAGTTCCGCCTTCCGCTGCTGGTCCGGATAGTGTGACGCAGGCAGTGTGACAGCGAAGGTAAGAACCTGCTCGGGAGCAAAGGAGCGCGAGGCTGAAGCCATGCTCTGGAAGCCGCGCAGCGTTAGGATGGTGCCTCCCAGCAGGGCCAGCGCTATGGCAACCTGGGCGGCAACCAGCCCGCCCCGCAAGCGATGCTGCGAGCGTCCCGAGGAATTTTTTACGCCATCCTTCAAGCCGTGCGTCACATCGGGCTTGCTGGCTTCAATCGCGGGAACCAGGCCGGACGCCAGCACGCTGAACAGCGCTATAGCCACCATGACCAATAAGGCACGATGATCTACTCGCATGTCGTTCAGCCCGGCAACGATTCGCAGCATGACGGGCGGTGCGCTCGCCACCTGGTAAGCGATCATCCATCGGGCCATCACGAATGCGGCCACCGCGCCCAGGCCGCCCAACAACAGATTTTCCGCCAGAAGCTGCCCCATGAGCCGCCCTCGCCGCGCCCCCAGAGCGGCGCGTACCGCCATTTCCCGGCTGCGCACTGTGCTGCGCGAGAGCTGAAGATTGGCCACGTTCGCGCAGGCCAGCAACAGCACCAGCAAGGCCGAGATAAAGAGCAGCTCAGTCATCGGCAGCATCAAGGTCCCGTTCACCACCAGCCGCAAAGGCCGTAACTGCACGCCCAAATCTTTGTTTGTTGTGGGATACTGCGCGGCAAGGGCCTGGGCTTCGGCTTCCATCTCCTGTTGCGCCTGCTCCAGAGTTACGCCGGGCTTGAGGCGGCCAACGACTTCAAGCTGAGCCTTGCTGCGCTCGGCAGTTTCGTTGCCTGTCCACTCAACAGGTATCCACAGTTCGGCTCCGCCGGGGAAGGTAAGCTTCTTGTCCATCACGCCGATGATCGTGTACGGCTTTCCATTCAACTGGAAGTCACGGCCGATCACGCGCGTCTCAGCTCCGAACCGGCGCACCCAAAGTCCATAGCTTAGAACCGCAACATTCGCCCGCCCTGCCAGTTCTTCGTCTGCTGAAAACGCGCGGCCCGCAATCGGACTGAGCCGAATCGTCGAAAAGAAGTTCGCGGAAACTCTTGCACCGCTGACTCTCTCAGGCGTCGGTCCGCCGCTGATGTTGAAATCGGCAGACGAATAAGCGGAGAGGTTTTCGAAGCTATGCGTCCGCTGCTGATAGTCGCGGAAATCCGCCGGGCTCATGTTTCTACCCGCTGAGCCGTTGCCGTAACGTACAAAGACCGTGACGAGCCGGTCGAGCTGAGGAAATGGCAGCGGATGTAACAGGAGCGCATCCGCCAAACTGAACACCGCCGTGTTCGCTCCGATGCCCAGCGCCAGTGTGATCACCGCAATCACCGTGAAGCCGGGGACGCGCCGCAGCATGCGCCAACCGAAACGTAGATCCTGGAGAAACGTTGTCGGCAGATAACTCCAGTGAGCTCGATGGACGGATTCTCTTGTCTGCTGCACGCCGCCAAAAGCGATCAGCGCCTGGCGACGGGCTTCGTCGGCCGGCATTCCCTCGGCAATCTTCGTCTGCGTCTCCGCTTCGATGTGGAACGCCAATTCGTCCCGCAGGTCGGCATCGCTCCGCTTATCTGAGAAGAACCGCCGCAAGGCCGCAAGCAGTGACATACAAGCTCCTTTGATTACTCGTACCTCAGCGCCACCAGCGGGTCCACCCTTGTTGCGCGCCTTGCCGGTATCCAGCAGGCCACCAGTCCCACGAACAGCACCAGAGCCGCGACGAAGAACAATGTCAGCGGATCGCCGGCGCGCACCCCATAAAGCAGGCTCTGCAACAGCCGAGATGCGCCTAGTGATACGGCAGAGCCGATGAGCGCCCCCAAAATCGCCAGCACCAGCCCCTGCTTCACGATCATCCCTACCACATGCCCCCGCTGCGCTCCAATGGCCATTCGTATTCCAATCTCGCGCGTGCGGCGAGTCACCTCGTAC
>DATNDP010000007.1:0-2643 GCA_035553195.1 Candidatus Acidiferrales bacterium | reverse complement strand
AGCGCCAACAGCTTGCTCTGGGACAGGCCGCAGCCGCGAAGCCGGTCATCGGGTGCGGCAAGCAGATGTTCGGGAGCGGGATGCAACTCTCCAAAGAAGGTAAGCAGCCGTTTGAGGATCGCTGCCGCGGCCTTGCCATGGAGTTGCTGATAAATAATCGACTCGAGCAGCGCTTCAAAGGGAGAGTGCTGGCTCTTGAGCCGCAGCGTAAACGGCCCGGCGCGCTCCATAAGCCTGCCCAGAACAGGGTCCGCCAGAGCCAGCTCTTCGCATGCCTGGTCAATGTTGTAGCGAGGAGCCCGTCGTCCGTCCATCATCGCGTGTCAAAAAGAAAATAGAACCAGAGTGGTAAGCCAAACCGGCGAAGACTGCCCGCGGTCGGCTTCTCAAGGATGGTAGCCCAGGCGGCGTCTGCTCGCAAAAAATCCCAAAATTTCTAAAGAAACAGCCCATTTTTCGACTGCAAGAACGAGCGCTTCCAAATCGGTACAAAAAAAATTGAGAGCGGTTCCGATGGGGGACTTGCTAGTGTCGTTTTCGCCGGGTATAGTGTTTTTTCAAAATTCAGCCAATGGATTCGGGGCGCGTAATTTTCCCCCGGGTAAGAGCTGCGAGCAACACGCAGCGCGGTAGCCGTTTAAAAACCAGGGACTTTGAGGGAAGCAGGAAGTAATTCATGGCGCAGATTTTTGACCGCAGCTCGAACGCGCTGGCACGGATGAGTCTGGTCTTAACGGGATTGATCGTTATCGCCTTGGGAGTCACGCTCAATGAACTTCAAAGATCCCCGTGGGTAACCCGCCAGGGACAGCGTGCCGATCAACCGGTTCCATTCAGCCACAAACATCATGTTGAAGGACTCGGCCTCCAGTGCCAGTACTGTCATACCTCGGTCGAAGAATCGAGCTATGCCGGCATTCCTCCCACCCGCACCTGCATGAACTGCCACGCGCAGATATGGACCAACGCCGACATTCTGGAGCCGGTTCGCCATAGCTGGGCTACGGGCGAGTCCATCGTGTGGACCAAGGTGCACGATCTTCCCGACTTCGTCTACTTCAATCACGAAATTCATGTAAATAAGGGCATCGGCTGCGAGAGCTGTCATGGGCAGGTGAATCAAATGCCCATCATGTACCAGCAGAACACCTTGCAGATGGAGTGGTGTCTCAACTGCCATCGAAATCCAGTAGAGAACCTGCGCCCAACCAGCGAAATCTATAACATGGATTGGAAGAAGCCATCAGACCTCAATCCTGTCTGGTGTACCGCAACGAACGTGAAGCCCGGCACGCCAACGGCTGAATCCGTCAACTGCACGACGACCGATCCATCGCGCACCCACAATCCGGAGTTGGCCTCGCTCAGGCTGACCGAATTGGCAAACGCACAGGCTTCCGGTGCACAGGCAACAGACGCACCCAATGGAGTTCTGGCAACGCTACCCGCCTCCTACACAAAATTCACCAGCCAGGAGGCGCTGGGCAGCTTCTTGTTCAAGCACTACAACATCCGGCCGGCCCGCGAGCTTTCCAACTGCGAGATATGCCACCGGTGAGAGACAGCGTGAAAGAGACCATGGAAAAGACGGAAACAAAGCTGACGCTGGCCGAGGTTCGCGCGAAGCTGGCAGGGCAGACGGGCAAGAAATACTGGCGCTCGATCGATGAGCTGGCCGGAACGCCGGAGTTCGAGCGCGCGGTACGCGAGGAATTTCCGCAGCACAGCTCCGAGTGGATCGATCCGGTTTCGCGCCGCGGTTTTATCAAGCTCATGGGCGCTTCCATGGCCCTTGCCGGCCTTGCCGGATGCACCAAGCAGCCCGAGGAGCAGATCTATCCCTACGTCAAGGCTCCGGAAGACCTGGTTCTGGGCCGCCCTGTTTACTTCGCCACTGCTTTTCCCTTTGCCACCGGAACAGTTCCGCTTCTGGTTAAGAGCGATGCATTCCGTCCTATCAAGATCGACGGCAATCCGAATCATCCCTACAACCAGGGTGGGTCTGATCCTCTCACCCAGGGCACACTGCTCGACATGTACGACCCCGATCGCTCGCAGCATGTCTACTATCGCGGCGAAACGCGGCAGTGGGCGGCCTTTCTCGCCTCCTTCCGCGCCATGCTGGCGGACAAGAAGGCTTCGGGCGGACAGGGGCTGTACTTCCTCAGCGGAACCGTGACTTCGCCCACGCTAGCCGCGCAGTGGAAGAAGGGCCAGGCCCGCTATCCCAACGCGAAGTGGATTCAGTACGATCCGGTGAACCGCGACTCCGCCTACGCCGCCTCCAAGGCTGCATTTGGCGACTATGCCGACGCGCAATACCGGCTGACCGGGGCAGACATCATTGTTTCGCTCGATGCGGATTTCCTCTCCGGCATCGCGCATCCCGGCTTCCACCGGTTGGCGAAGGATTACGCCAATCGCCGCAAGCTGGAAAACCAGACTGCTGGCGACTACTCGATGAACCGGCTGTACACCGTCGAGAGCATGCCTACAACCACCGGCATGAAATCCGAGCACCGCCTGGCCTTGCGGGCAAGCGATATCGCTGGGTTCGCCGCCGACCTTGCTGCCGCTGTCGGAGCCGGATCCGCGCCTTCCGGGTACACCTGGGCTCCGGACGCGCAGAAGTTCTTTGCCGCA
>DATNDP010000006.1:0-10025 GCA_035553195.1 Candidatus Acidiferrales bacterium | reverse complement strand
CTCGGTTTCACCAAGGACGACACGCGCGAAAACGTGGAAAGAAACCGCGCCAAGCTGCTCCTCAGCATCGGGGCCGGCGAAAAACGAAATCCCTGGCCGCTCGTCTCGTTGCGGCAGATTCACTCGGACCTGATCCATGTGGTGCGCTCCGCGGAACCGGCGCGTCTTACCGGTGATGGCCTCATCACAAACGCGCCCGGGATTGCTCTGGCCGTGATGACCGCCGATTGCCTGCCTGTGCTACTGGTGGATCGCAAAAACAGGGCCGTTGGCGCCTTTCATGCCGGATGGCGCGGTACGGTCCAGCGCATTGCCGAAAAAGGACTGGGCATCATGCGCCATGAATTTGGCACGCGGCCGCGGGACGTCTTCGCCGCCATCGGCCCTGGCATTCAGCAATGCTGTTACGAAGTGGGAGAAGAGCTGCGCGAGCAGTTCCGGTCACAATTCGGTTACGCCGATGAGCTGTTCCATGAGGTCAAGCATTCTGATTTGGTGCGCGAAAAGTATCCGCTGCTCTTTATGAATAAGCGCGCGCCCGGACATGGCGACCTGTGCATCAAGCTTCATCTGGACTTGCGTGAAGCCAACCGGCGGCAGTTGCTGGACGCGGGTGTGCCCAGAAACCAGATCACGGCCCTTGAGCACTGCACGTCCTGCGATACGAAGATGTTGTTTTCTCATCGGGCGGAAAAGGGGCGCACGGGCAGAATGATGGCGGTAATCGGGATCAAGCCGTAGCTCAGAACAGTGCCGAGGGGCCGGAGTTTACCCTTGCGCGGTCGGACTTTCCTGTTCAGAAGTACCGGCGCCCGCCGTGCCGTGGTTGATTACGTCCTTAAGTTCTTTGCTGGGCTTGAAATACGGGATCTTCTTGGCCGGCACGTCCACGCGGGCGCCGGTTTTGGGGTTGCGTCCCACGCGAGGCTTGCGTTGCCGGGTGCGGAAACTGCCAAAGCCGCGGATCTCAATCTTGTCGCCGGCCCGAAGGGAGCGGACCACGCTATCAAAAATGGTCTCCACAATGATTTCGCTGTCTTTGCGGGTAAGTTCCGCCAGACGTGAGACTTCTTCGATCAGGTCGGCTTTGGTCATGGCTCTCTTATTCCACCCGAAATAGGGTTCTGCGTCAAGAAAACCTTTTTAGAATCATACGGTAACGGGCTGGGCTGCCGCGGGGAGGGGCTTGAGCTCGGGAACCGGACGGCAAGAGACTCGCCCCTGAAAAGATCTCCGGGGCTTTTTTGGCCCCGGAGACTGTCTTTTATTTATCCAGGTAATACTGCACGGTTGTGACCACCCGGATTTTTTTCATCAGGCTGCTGTCTGCGCCCTGGTCACCTCCACCGTACTCGCCCGGTTCGCTGGTGTCGCTGCCCTGGTCCGCCGGCAGGATTGAGAACACGCCCTGGTTTGCCTGCCGGATGCTGCCCACTTTGCTGCCGGAGTCGGAAGCAAACCTGTCAGCGGCGGCGCGCGCCGTTCGCGTGGCCTCAGTGATCATGTCTGGCTTAATGGAATTCAGGCCGTTGAACTTGTACGTGACCTGCCCATTGCCGTTCAGGACAATACCTTTCTGCACCAGCAGCATTATCTTCTGGGCTGCGGCCGCAATCTGCTCCACGCGCCCGCTGCGCACCGCAATCTCCTGCGTGATGATGTAGCGATGCGGCGGACGGTTTGGCCCGCCATACTCTGTGGCCTGATTGTCCACAACCTGGATGGACCCCAGTTCAATCTCTGCCGGCTGGATTCCCTGTTGCTTCAGGAAATCCACGATTACGTGCTTGTCTGCCTCGCTCTTGTCGTATACCTGTGACAGCACGTCGCCCGCTTCTTTGTAACTGAGCGGCCAGATGGCCAGGTTAGATTTAACCGTGCGTTCCACCAGCCCTTTCACAGTAACGTAACGGTCAGCCAGCCGTGTAGCCTTGATTTGGGAACCCAGCAGCCAGCCGCCTACGATCAGCCCTGCCGCAATAAACAAACCCAGCCAGGGCAGATCACCTGCATTGAATCTGCGCACCTCATTCATCAGTTTTCTCCTTGAACCCGAGGTTGGAGGTATCGCAGATCAGAGCGGAGCCGCTTCACCGAAGCGCTCGGGAACTTGTCGCCCGGTCAAACACCGCCGTTGAAGCAATGTTGCGCCGGATGTGCCTCAATTTTTCAGGGAAGGGGGTTTCACCCTCCGGCACTCGGGCCATCATGCTTCTGCAGGGCGGTTATACTGCATTGGCATTTTCTTGCCGGGAGAGCATGAATGCTTCGAACCATCGCCGCCGTCCTTGCTGTTTTCATGTTGTCGTCGCTGCCGCTGCCGGCGCAAACTCGCGCTGCCGCTGGGTCTTCATCGCATGCCAAAGTAAGGGCGATCACGGCATTCGTGCACCTCGACCGGGCCCAATATCAGCAGCAGATTGCCGGCGCGCTGGCGGTGTTGCGGAAGCTGAAAGCCGGGTTTGAAGCTGACGCCTATGAGGTGGAGACCATACGCGTGACCACGCAACCTCTGTCAGAGCTCGTAGGAGGTCTGTCGGAGGAAGATGCGCTCAAATTCCTCGGCCAATTGGATCAGCTTTCCGCCAAGGAGGACTTCCTCCTCAATGTTGGCCCCGCGATGATGCACGACAGCGACAATCCGGCCACGCTTCGCCTGCTCGAGCGGGCGCTCTCCACCCTGCCCCACATCAACAGCAGCACCATTATCGCCGCGGACGATGGCATTCACTGGAAGACCATTCGCCTTACTGCAGAACTTGTGAAATATGTGGGAGAACACAGCCCGCAGGCGCAGGGGACGTTCAACTTCACAGCCAGTGCCATGCTCAAGCCGCTCGGGCCATTTTTCCCGGGCTCCTATCACACCGGAGCAGGACGCCAGTTCGCCATCGGGTTTGAGGGCGCCGGTGTGGTGCAGAAGGTTTTCGCGAAGGACAAGGGGAATCCTGATGCTGCCGTTAGGGATCTGACAGGCGCTCTCACGGTATATGCCTCCGAGGCGGACAAACTCGGCCGTCGAGTAGCCTCAGAAACCGGATGGACGTATGCAGGCGTGGATCCCACGCCCGCGCCGCTCGGCGATGTTTCCATCGGCGCGGCCATCGAGGCGTTTACGGGCGCGAAGTTCGGCTCCAGCGGAACACTCACCGCGGCGCGCATCATTACCACTGCAGTAAAGGCCGTCCCGGTGAAGCAGACTGGATTTTCCGGCCTGATGCTGCCCGTCATGGAAGACAAGCTCCTGGCCCAGCGATGGGCGGAGTCAGCCTATAGCATGGACTCGCTGCTGGCGTATTCCGCCGTCTGCGGCACCGGTCTGGACACAGTTCCTCTGCCGGGCGATGTCAGCGTTGAGCAGTTGCAACGCATTCTGGGCGACGTGGCTTCGCTGGCGTTCAAGTGGCACAAGCCATTGTCGGCGCGCCTGCAGCCCGCTCCCAACAAGAAGCCGGGTGATCGGACTGATTTCCAGGGGCAATACCTCTTCAATACGACGGTGCACGCGCTGCCGTAGTTCGCTGCTCACGCCTGTACCGGTGTCCGCGACGTTTCCTGCAACGCTCGCTCCAAATCAGCCGGCTGGCTGATTGGCGGTTGGCAAGTAAAGTTGCTGCACAAGACGGCGACGGCCTTTCCTTCTCTGACGCCCGGAATATTGGGAATGGTCTCTGCAAAGGCCGGCGGCAGCATCTGCGGAACGATCTCTCCTTCGGGCAGATGCAGCACAGACTTGCTGAATGAGAACGGACGCGCGGCCGCAGCTTTCAGTTTTGCCGCCTGCTCTCCGCTGCCGGCGATGACCACCTGCGTATGTGGGTGCAGATACATGTCGAGGGCAATTCCATAGGTCGAAGCAAACAGCCCATAGTGCTCGGCGATCCCGGCAAAGGCCTGCAGCGTACCTTTCGCGATGTCGCCGTATC
The DNA here is from genome assembly GCA_035553195.1 of Candidatus Acidiferrales bacterium. Taxonomy (GTDB): domain Bacteria; phylum Acidobacteriota; class Terriglobia; order Terriglobales; family Acidobacteriaceae; genus Angelobacter. Next base: position 6,099 of record DATNDP010000006.1, on the reverse strand, counting down.
TGGACTCATTGCTGTAGGCGTGCAGCCGTAGCAGCGCAATGGCCGCGGCAGGGTTGCCGGCAGGAGTGGGCGAATCCTGCAAGGGCTTGCGGCGGGCAGCGAGCGCGCCCAGAATGATGCCGTCGCCGGCGTGGGGACCCGTCCCGATGTCAAAAAAGCCGCCTTCGTTCTGATCATGGAAACGCGCGATCATGGCATCGGCAATCTGCACCGCAAAGCGGTAATAGCTCAGGTCGGCGCTGGCCTCATAGGCATCCAGGCAAGCGATCACAGTAAAGGCGTAATCTTCGAGCACGCCGGGAACGGAGCGCTTGCCGGCCTGCGAGTCAGAATAGGCGATTACATGCTGCAGGCTGCCCACGGGATTCCAGCCTTGCGCGAGAATGCGGTCCAGCGTGCGGAGCGCAAACTTCCGCGCGTCGTCTGGACCGAGCACCTGGGCAGCCTGCAAATAGGCGGAAACACCCAGCGCGCTCCAGCTCACATAAACCGTCTTGTCCACGAATGGCGTGGTGCGCTTTAAGCGTGCGGCATACATCTTTTCTTTGGCGGAATTAAGAAGCTGCTCAACCTGTTCAACCGACTTCTTCACACGCGAGGCAATCTCTTCCAGGCTGGTGCGGATGTAGAGAACGTTCTTCGCCGGGTTATGGTGCATCTCGCCGGTCTCGCCGATGTCATAGCGCAGCATGGCCACTCGCAGCTCATCATCGCTCAGCCCTGCTTCGGCTTCAGCTTCATCCAGCGTCCAGGTGAAGTAGTCACCGTCATCATCGAGCGAGATGTCAGCGTCCTGTGAGGCATAAAAGCCGCCGTGCTCGCGGTCAGAAAGCCATTCGTCCATCCAGCGGATGATGTCGCGAGCGATAAAGGCAAAAAACTCGTTCCCAGTGAGCTGGTAGCCGTGAACGTAGTTCTTCAGCAGCTCGGAGTTGTCATACAGCATTTTTTCAAAGTGCGGCACAATCCAGTGCTCATCCACGGAGTAACGATGAAAGCCTCCTGCTAGCTGGTCATAGACGCCGCCCTGGGCCATCTTGGCGAGCGTGCCGGAAACAATCTCAAGCAGCCGAGGATCGTGGTTCTCGGTGTAGCGCTGCATTATCAGGTCGAGCGCGCTGGGATGGGGAAACTTGGGCGCCGACCCGAAGCCGCCATGCTCGGCGTCATAGAGCTTCATGGCCGAAACCACCATGCTGTCGATCAGATCAGGGCGCAGCGAGCCGGACTTGCCGGCAAAGCCCTCCGATTGGTCGATCGCTCCCATCACGCTCTCGGCGGATTCGAGCACCTCAGCATTTTTTTCGTGGAAGGCCTGCGCCAGCGCAAGCAGCACGCGGCGGAAGCCGGGACGGCCCTGCATATCGTTGGGCGGAAAGTATGTTCCCGCGTAAAACGGCTTCCCTTCTGGAGTTAAAAAGCCGGTGAGCGGCCAGCCACCCTGTCCGCTGATGGCCTGCACCGCCGTCTGATAGCGGCTGTCTACATCGGGGCGTTCATCGCGGTCCACTTTGATGGCGATAAAGTTGTCGTTCACGATCTGCGCGACTTCTGGATCTTCATAGGATTCGCGGTCCATCACGTGGCACCAGTGGCACCACACCGCGCCGATGTCGAGTAGCACCGGCTTGTTCTGCTGTTTGGCCTTCTCAAAGGGCTCTGGCCCCCACTCATGCCACCGAATGGGCTGGTGCATGGCGGAACGCAGGTAAGAGGAAGACGCCTGGGCGAGCGCATTGGAGGGATGATCGGCCATAGGGTAAGTGTACAGCGGGGAAAAGGAATGCGTGCTGCACCCGCGCTCGGCTGGGGCAGACTGCTGGCGAGCAGTTCAGAAAACAGAATGTCAGGTGAGATGAACGTTTGGTTCCAGCTCAGGAGCTGTAACGCCTTCAGGGAGGCGCCCGCCGTTGTACTCCATGAGCCGGTTCTTCCATTTCAGGAAGTCAGTGATGGTTTGAGGTTCAATGCGGACCTCAACGCGGCGCAGGCTGGCCAGTAGCAGGTTCATCTCCCACATCAGGCCGGTTTCACCGCGCTGGCTGCGACGCGCCGGTTTGTAGGCGATGGCAATCTCTCGCCCTTTGCACTCCAGCAGTCCCCAGCCCTGCGGCAGCTCCGACTTTTGAATCAGCCCGGCCGGCGCGAGATAGAACCGTTCACAACCCATGCCTTGCGAGGGATCACGACGGAAGGGCTTCTCCCGGTCGGCGAGGAAATCCGCCCGCGAAACTTTGCATTCCACCAGCACCGAGCGACACTTCCCTTTCCATCCGATCACGTCCGGCGTTTCGCCGCTGGCACAGGACTGCTCGGAGAGGACGATGCCGCAGCGATAGCGAAGCCGTAGCCATTGCTCCGCCAAACGCACCAATTGCGCGTGGGTCATGCAACTCTTCTAACGCAATCCGGTGCTTTCAGCTAGTGACTGAATGAGTGCGCGCACAGCCAAGCGGCGCAAACTGCAGGATAGATAAAGGATTACAGCGATTCCCCCAGCTTCTCCAGGCCGGACTTGAGCGCGCCGACTTTTTCCTTGATCGTGCGCTCCTCCTGCGCGTTGACGCTGGTGGCGGCCAGAAAGTGCAGCGCGGAGTCGTATGCCTTGCGCGCATTCATTCGATTGCGCTCAACCTTCCCAGAGCGGTCCCGCCCTCGCTTCGCTCCCATCGCAATGCGCACGAACGTAAGCCCGGTATCGAGTTCGGCGTTGACGAACTTGAACCCGCTTTGATGGTAATCGTTCCGGCGCTCGGCGATGTCGGCCATTGGCTTGAGCATAACACTTCCCCTGCCGCCGCAAGGTGCGCCGATTACCGCCGTGAAAGCTCACGTAGTTATTGACTTGGCAGTTAAGAGGCCCTAGAATGACCTTACACGGGAAAGGAGGGCGATCCAAAAAATGAAAAGTTCTGATTGTAGTGGTATACGTGAGGTGGCTGAGGCTTAAGGCGTGAGTCATTAAGTCCTGGCGAAGTTGGTGTTCGCAGCAAGGCCTCCGCGCCTTCAGCCAATCCCAACAGACTACCGGCAACCCCGCAGCGCAAGCTGCGGGGTTGTTGCTTTTTCGGGGGAAATGCTTGACGCGGATGAACGCGGATTCGGAAACAATTCACGCCTCCGGCTTTTCTACGCGCCTCCGCGTCTCCGCAGTGAGCATTCTCTTCTGCATCGCCCACGCGATCACAAGCTGAAAAAATACGGCGCCCGTCATGTCAATCATCACATCGTGCGAAGAAGAAGTGCGTGAGGCCACAAAGGCCTGGTGAATCTCGTCAGATGATCCGGCCAGCAGCGTCAAAAGCAGCGCCAGCGCGCTCCACCAGGCAGACCACGGCTTCAGACTGGGAAGAGTTACCCGCCAACTGAAAAAAGCGAATGCGCTCAAGAGTCCATAGCTCAAGAAGTGAGCGGACTTACGGACAGCAAAGTTAAGCTCCTGAAAGCTATGTGGTGAGATGTTGCCGTAGAAGAAGTGAACGATCTTTAACAGAACCGAACCAGTATGCTGGGCCGAAAAAGCGTCTGTCGAGAACAGTGCGAGCACGCAGAGCCACACCAGAGTGGGGATCCACCACAGCAGTACCTTTCGCCCGGAGTGGTTCACAGACGTTTCCAGTGCTGGAACAGACAATGCCCGATCTACTCCACCTGGTAGTTCGGAGCTTCACGCGTGATGATCACGTCGTGAACATGGCTTTCCCGCAGGCCCGCGCCGCTGATGCGAATGAAGCGGCCTTTCTGCTGGAGCTCAGCAATGCTGTTAGTGCCGCAATAACCCATGCCGGAGCGAAGTCCTCCCACGAGCTGGTAAATCATCGCAGCCAGCGTACCCCGGTAAGGAACGCGTCCCTCAATTCCTTCAGGCACCAGCTTGTTCAGGCGATTGCTGCGCCCATCGCCGTCCTCGATGATGGCTTCCGCGGCGGTGTCATCCACGCTTTGCGCGTAGCGCTCGCTGGAACCGTGTGCCATGGCGGCAAGAGATCCCATTCCGCGATACGACTTGAAAGATCGTCCCTGATACAGAATCGTCTCGCCCGGGCTCTCATCGGTGCCGGCGAATAGCGACCCAATCATGACCACGCTGGCTCCCGCCGCGATTGCCTTCGTGATATCGCCCGAATACTTGATGCCGCCGTCGGCAATCACCGGAACTCTGGCGTCGCGGCAGGCGCGCGCAGCTTCCGCAATCGCAGTGATCTGCGGCACGCCCGCGCCGGTAACAACGCGCGTAGTGCAAATCGACCCGGGACCGATGCCCACCTTCACGGCATCCGCTCCGGCCTTGACCAGCTCGCAGGCTCCCTCATGGGTTCCGACATTTCCAGCCAGCAGATCCACTTCAGGAAGTTTCGATTTGACCACCTTGATGGCTTCGATTACCCGGCTGGAGTGACCATGGGCGCTGTCGATGGCCAGCACGTCCGCCTTGGCCTTTACCATCTCCTGGGCGCGCTCCAGGAAATCACCTGTCGCGCCGATGGCGGCGCCAACGCGCAGTCGCCCGTGCTCGTCTTTGGCTGCATTTGGATACTTCAGTTTCTTCTGGATGTCCTTGACCGTGATCAGGCCTTTCAGGTTGTACTTGTCATCGACCACCAGCAGCTTTTCAACGCGGTGCTCGTGCAGGATCTTTTCCGCCTTTTCGAGCGTCGTGCCCACGGGAACGGTGATCAGGTTTTCTTTTGTCATCACCTGGCTGATGGGAACGTCCGTCCTGGTCTCAAAGCGCAGGTCGCGGTTGGTTAGAATGCCAACCAGCTTTTTATTTTTGGTCACCGGAACGCCGGAGATCTTGTAGCGCCGCATCAGCTCCAGCGCATCGCCAATCCTGTGCTCGGGTGAGAGCGTGATCGGATCCATGATCATGCCGCTCTCTGAGCGTTTTACCTTGTCTACCTCATCGGCCTGCTGCTCAATGGAAAGATTGCGGTGAACGATTCCCAGCCCGCCCTGCTGCGCGATGGCAATGGCCAGCCGCGACTCGGTCACCGTGTCCATGGCTGCGCTGATGATGGGGATATTCAGGCGGATATTACGCGACAGCTGCGTCTGGGTATTAGCGTCGGCAGGAACCACATCTGAGTGCGCCGGCAAGAGCAACACATCATCAAAGGTCAGAGCTTCAGGGACGGGAAAATGGATCATGTTTCATTGTAAATGGTTTGACGGGGATTGCGTAGACACATGAAGACCTTGGCAAAGGATGCGAAGGATCACAAAGGGATTGCAGTCAGCGAATCAGCTATGGCGAAGCTGAAACTTTATTCTTCCCAGAACTTCTCGCTAAGGTATCGATCGCCTGAATCGGGCAAAACGGTAACAATCACGCCCGATTCATTTTTCGCGGCGAGATGGCGAGCCACTCTCTCCGCGGCAACCAGAGCGGCCCCGCCGGAAATACCGAGCAACACCCCTTCACTCCGCGCTACGTGCTTAACCATGGCGTAGGCTGCTTCAGTGCTGACCTCCAGCATGCCATCCGCGAGCGAAGGATCATAGATGCGCGGCACCAGCGCAGTGGGCATGTGCTTGAGCCCTTCCAAGCCGTGGAACGCGGAATCAGGCTGGACGGAGATGGCATGGATGAAAGGATTGAGTTCTTTCAGGCGACGAGTAGTGCCTACAAACGTCCCGCTGGTGCCAAGGCCGGCGACAAAATGGGTGATCGCGCCGTGAGTCTGAGACCAGATCTCCACGGCGGTGCCGTGGTAGTGCGCAAGCCAATTGGCGTCATTCGAATATTGATCGGCGTAGAAGTACCTGTCCGCTTCGTCCTGAGCCAGCTTGCGCGCCAGACGGATAGCCCCGTCGGTGCCTTCCTGTGGGTCAGTCCAGATGATCTCAGCCCCGTACGCGGCAAGGATGCGTTTGCGTTCAAGTGACACGTTTTCTGGAACACACAATGTGACGCCCACACCCCGCGCTGCTCCAATCATCGCGTAAGCAATCCCGGTGTTGCCGCTGGTAGCGTCGAGCAGGCGCTTTCCGCGGCTCAGCGCGCCTGTCCGCAACGCGGTCTCAACAATGTTGTATGCGGCGCGGTCTTTGACGGAGCCGCCGGGGTTCAGCCATTCCGCTTTGCCCAGAATCTGC
>DATNDP010000005.1:0-12554 GCA_035553195.1 Candidatus Acidiferrales bacterium | reverse complement strand
GACATGTTCAGGAAAGCCAGCACCAGCCCGAAAGCAGCAAACAGGCAGAACACTCCGCCCATCAGTACCGCATTTGACTTGCGCGGGACGGTCTGCCAATATCTGGCGTTCTCTTTCCACGAAAAACGTCTTCGCATACCTTCGGTGCGCCCGGTTTCAAAATTCGTGAGGATGACTCTAGAACTGCTGCAACAGATTGCGCAACAACATCTTCGGGGTGCTACTTCGCTGCGGTCGTATAATACCCGGCCCTATGCCGCACCTGGTAAGCCTGCCCTTCGGCATCTTTCTTTGTGACCTCGACCGTAATCCTGCGGAATGGAGCATCCGATACCTGGCGGTTGGGATAGTACGCCAGGAGGTACTGCGTGCGCAGCTCTTCACTGATCTGCCGAAAGGCCTCATCCAGATCGTTCAATCCGCTCGCATAATAGTACTTCCCGCCGGTATCGTGAGAGATCTGGATGAGCGCATGTTCTCCGCCAAGATTGCGGCCGGCATCAGCTTCCACGGGCACTACGATAATGCTGTACACAATCGCTTCAGCCTGCTGCGCCCGGCGTAGTGCATTCGCATAATCGGTATGGCTGGTGGTATCACCCCCATCCGTGATGAGTACCATTACCTTTCTGCCTTGCCGCTCCACCAGAGAATCGGAGCCCAGGAAAATGGCGTCATATAACGAAGTGCCTGCGCCGGAGCTCAACTGCTCAATGCCGCGGTCAATGTATTTCACATCCGCAGTAAAGCGTGTGAGCTGGTCCACATTTTCCGTGATCTGAAATACGGAGAGGCGGTCCACCGGCCGCATGATTGAGTGCACAAAGCGTTTTGCGGAGGCCACTTCCAGCTTGATGTCGCGTCGCGTGCTCTCGCTGGTGTCAACAGCAAGAACGATGCTTAACGGCAATTCGGATTCTTTATCGAAGACGCTGATATTTTGCGGAACTCCGTCTTCAAGGACGCGAAAATCGTCCCTGGTCAGGTTCGCCACCGGCGCGCCACGCGAATCTGTAACGGTAGTAAACACATTCACCAGGCGGACATTGACGCGAAAGGTGGGTTCCTGCCCCTCTTGCTGGCTGGCCGCGCCGGGCTGCCTGTTGCGTGTCTGCGCGGCTATTCGACCGGCGAGCAGGAGCGCGCAGCAAACCAACTGCGCAACAACAGCTCGCGCCCGCGTCGTCATCTTTGCGGCCTGACTTCCTCGGGAAACGGCTCTCCGTCCGCCCACACCGCGCCATCCGCAAAGTGCTCTTTTTTCCAGATTGGGACCGTTTTTTTCAAAGTATCGATCAGCCAGTGGCAAGCATCAAATGCCGCTGCGCGATGAGCAGCAGCCACACCTATGGCAATGCTCGTCTCACCAATCTCCAGTCGTCCGAGGCGATGAATTAGTCGCAAATCGCGTACACTAAAACGTTCAAGAGCAGCTTGAGCTAATTTCTCCATCTCGCTAAGAGCCATGCTTTCATAAGCTTCATAATCGAGGTACAGCGTGCGTCGTCCGCGCGAGTTATTGCGAACGACACCGTCAAAAAGCACCAAGGCGCCATCCTGCGGGTGGGTTAAGGCTGAGCGGAAGGCGGCCAAATTGATTTCCTCGCGAACAATGGCACAATGTTCAGAACGTAGAACTCCCATCTTCTTGTCCGGATTATTGTCGACGCTTGCGGCCCCACCGCTGACGGGAGGCAACAGGCCGACTTCATCGCCTTCCCGCAGAATGGTCCCGCCGGAGTCATATTCCTGATTGACGGAGCACGCAACTGAACTGACCAGTGAGGCGAACTTGGGAAGAGTTTTCGAGTAATGGGCCAGAACCGCCGAAACCTGGCTTCCGGCTGGGAGATCTAATTCCTCCTGGCTGCGCCCGCAAATATCCTTCAATTGGCCGAAAAGAAGAACGCGAATCCGCATAAAGACAAGAATACCCGAAGAAACACAGAAAGTATTTCTGCGCTAACCAGCGGCAACAGACCATGTTGCCAAAATGGACCACGGTAACCAAAAAGAGCCCGTTTTCAACGAACCGGAGGGGCACGCTATGCGTCTAAGTGAATAACAGCGCAAGCTGGGAAGTACGTTTACGATTCATCCGGGGTGGTACGCAGCCGCTCCGGATTTTCTTTGGGCCGGTTTCAGCGGCTCGGGACGCCCAGAAAGCCGGTCATCTGCATCGCCACCATCCTGAACTGATCCGGGCCCGAGGCAAAACGGGCCTCCCCGCCTGAAGACGACGCCAGTCGCTCCAGGAGCGCGCGCTGGTCTGAACTATCAGCATTGAGCCCAATGCAATAAACCTTTACCCCGTTCAATTGAGCGCTGAGGGGCAGTGATTCACGGCTAAGATCCTGGCTGCGCCCGTCGGAAATCACCAGCAGGACTCGATTCGCATTCTTGCCAATGCGCTTCAAGTGTCCGGCGGCGAAGGCGATCCCATCGAGCAGAGCTTTGCCGCGCCGCGGCTTTAGCCCGTTCATCGCCTGCTCGAGCAGTTGATCGTTGGCAGTGAGGTCCTGCTCGAAATCGAGCTGATTGCTGAAAACCAGAACGGCAGCTTCATCGTCGCCGCGCAAATGCTGAATCACGTCCCGCAAGGTGGTAATGATTACCGGACGGTTATTCTTGGTCAGCAAGGCCGTCTCAATCAGAATCCCCAGCGAAACGGGCTCGTAAGGCGAGCCTATTGCAGGCTTCTTCGCCTCCGGCCTGGTGATAGAGGGCGGCACATTTGAGGAGTGTGGAGTTTCAGAGGGAGGCAGGCTGGGCGGAGTCACTTTGGAGCTCTTGGGCGAGCTGTTTGAGGCCGACGTTGTCCGAGTGCTGCGGTCGAACCCCCCGGAGTTGGCGCTGGGGGGGGTGGCTCGCGCAGTGGTTGAGGCAAGCGGCGGCCGCATGTTCGCGGCCACTACGGCGCCTCTGGACGTTTCCGTGCCGGGCACAACGGCTGCTGCCAGATAGCGGTTCCAATCCCCATCCGAACCGCCCGCCTTGTGGTACTCCTTGAGCGCAAAGTCATTGATCTGCTGCCCCGCCGGCGTCCCTTGCGTCATGTCGGCGGCACGCGCCAGATAAAGAAAGGCATTTTGCGGATTGGCGTCCTTGCTAAAAAGCAGCGCCAGCCCAAGGGCGTACGCGTACTGCGGATTTCCTGGATCTACCGCGACCGCCTGCTGCAAAGGTGTAAGTGCCTGCTGATACAGGCGCCGATCCACATACGCCAATCCCAGGATGCCGTTTAGACTGGATTCCACATGGCGACGCAGAGCGGCGAAGTCTCCGGGCAGCATTCCTTCCGGCTTCCGCAGCGCTTCCAGAGCGGAGAGCGCTTCCTGCGCTGCCTCTATGCGATCATTCCTGGTTTGTCTTTTGTGGCCAGACTGCGCCGGCTCGGTTTGGGGCCGAAGCGTTGCAGTGGCCACAGGGTTCTCAGGATCAATCTCCCGCAGGTCAGCAGCTCTCTGCTGTGCTTGTCTGACTCTGCCCATCCGCACATAATCCCAGATCAGCACCTCCAAAGCATCCTGTTTCAAGTAGCCGTTTTCCGCCACCGCGAGAAAGTGCTCAAGGCCGGTTATCTGCTGGTCAATCTGCGGCTGTTTCATCGCCTCGGCATATAGTTCCAGGCCGGTCGGCCGGCTCTGGCCGCCTGCCTTCGCCAGCAGGAGCAAAATCCCCGCGACGCATGCCAGGGCGAATGACTCGCACCTCCAAAAGTTGTACTTGCGTCCTTGTAGCGGGATGGAAATACGCGTGAACATAAAAGCTGCCCCGGCAATTGGGATTGATGTTTTGAGTTGGATGCTGCGGGTCAGAGCTTCTGCTGGCCAGAACCGCAGGATTAAGGCGATTTTGCTTTCGCATATCTGGAAGAGTGGAGTTATTTGACCTCATTTCAGATCATTCCGGAGTTACAACATCTCCGCAGGCAGAGCAGCATGTATGCTCGGGATGTACAATGACGGCGAAAAGGAGCAGTCCCCATGCCTCCGACGCTCGCTAACGGCAAGATCTGCTACATCGAAATGCCTGCCACCGACATTCGCCGCTCAGCCGAATTTTACAAGCAGGTCTTTAACTGGAATATTCGCACGCGGGGCAACGGCACCATCGCCTTCGACGATGGCGTAGGTCAGGTCAGCGGCACATGGGTACTTAACCGGCCAGCTTTGGATAAGCCCGGTCTGCTTCTCTATGTCATGGTGGATAACATTCAAACCACGCTCGACCTCATTCAGAAAAACGGCGGTGAGATCGTCCAACCGGTCGGCGCTGACGCTCCTGAAATAACCGCCCGCTTTCGCGATCCCGGCGGAAACGTCATTGGGCTCTATCAGCAGCGAACTTAGCATTCTGCCTAACAATCGCGCCGTGGCGCATTGCATTTGTCAATTTTGGCAATGCTGGCAATTTTGGCGAGTTTCGCAATCCCCCTCTCGCCTGTCATGCCGACAGCTCTCTTCGCTGAGAATTCATTACAATAAACAACATGGATCTTCTTAGCATCGCAGGACGACAGTTCCGCTCACGGCTGATTGTCGGCACAGGCAAGTACAAATCAGGACAGGAAACAGCGCGCGCCATCGAGGCCAGCGGCGCAGAAATGGTGACCGTTGCCGTGCGCCGGGTGAATCTCGATCGCAGCAAGGAGTCGTTGCTCGACTTCATCGACCCGCAAAAATATTTCTTGCTGCCGAACACCGCCGGGTGCTACACCGCCGAAGAATCCATCCGCACCGCGCGGCTGGGCCGTGAAGTAGGGCTCTCGGATTGGGTAAAGGTGGAGGTGATTGGCGATCAGAAGACCCTCTATCCGGACGTGCAGGCGACGATTGAGGCCACACGTGTCCTGGTGAAGGAAGGCTTCACAGTTCTTCCTTATACATCTGATGATGTGGTAGTTGCAAAGCGACTCCTTGATGCTGGCGCCAGCGCCATCATGCCCTTGGGAGCGCCTATTGGGAGCGGCATGGGGATCCAAAATGCCGCCAATATTCAGATCCTGCGCGAGATGATTACAGACGTTCCGCTGATCGTGGACGCCGGCGTGGGCACAGCTTCCGACGCCGCTCTGGCCATGGAATTAGGCGCGGATGCGGTGCTGATGAACTCAGGCATCGCCCATGCGGAAGACCCAATCCTGATGGCGGAAGCCATGAAGCACGGCGTGACCGCCGGACGCGCTGCCTATCTGGCGGGCCGAATGCCCAAAAAGCTCTACGCCACGGCAAGTTCGCCACTGCACGGCGTCGTGCGATAGAACTCTATCGCGTCGGATCCAACGCCACGCCGCGCGCAGTTACGGCGCCTACAAAATTCGTGGACGATCCGAAAATGCGCCGTGTTGGCGCAGGACTTCCGTTTAATCCGGCAATCCCGGCAAAAACGGCCACCTCACTCGCGTCGGAATCGGCTAGGTAAACCTCGTTGGTTGTCGAGTTTTGGATGATCTGCTGCGGCTTTGAAAGCGTGGTGGCAGCTCCGCTGATGACGGCAGTCGGCGCTATGTCTCCAGTGATGGTTGCTGCATTGCCGTACACCGTGATGCTTCCGGTGCCCAGATTCGTGACCACCAGGTCACCTGATGGATCAATCGCCATTCCTTCAGGTTGGCTGAGCTGAGTGTGAGGCCCGGTGAGGCTTCGGGTGGCGGGAGTAATCAGGTCCAGTTGGCTCGCGCTATCGAAAACGTTTACCGCGTTGTTGGCGGCATCCGTGGCATAAAGCCGGTCATTCGCTTCGTCGAGAAAAATCTGTTGAATGGTAAAGCTGACGGTAATGTCTCTGCTAAAGGCTACGCTGCCATTGGCCGTTGAGGCAGATGAGAAGACCCATATTTCAGCGCCGTCGGCCACGTAGAGCAGGTCGCGCGTGGTATCCAGGGCGACACTTGAGGGGCTTATCATGGGTGTGCTGGCAGCGCCGGTAATGATCCGTGTTGGCGGGGTATCGCCGTTCTTGGTGCTCACGCCATCGTAAATTACGACGGAAGCCGCGCTTACGTTAGCGACATAAAGGCTGTCAGCGGTGGCGTTGAACGCGACAAACTGCGGGTTACTCAGCGTCGTACTGCTCCCTTTGATCACCGCACCCGGAACGACATTTCCGGTGGCGCTCAGCGCATTGTCAAAACGCAAAATTGAGTTGTCGTCCTGATCCGTTACATAAAGCTTTCCTACGGCACTGGGCGGAATAGGAGTTGGCGTCGGTGTAGCTGTGGGGCTTCCGCTTGGCCCAGGCGTTGCCGTGGGCGTAGGCGTGGGTTGACCTGGGATGATCCGAGGAGAAATCTGGCATCCGCTGATCGCCGCCACAACAGCCATCAGCATGATGGTGAAAAAGAGAAAGCTATTCCGTCGCACAATTCCGCCTTGTTGTCTGTTTTTGGGTTTGTCACATCATAACCCACTTCTCTGCTTCTATTGAGTCAATGAACGGTACCAAGGTCACTTCTTGCAAGGCTCCCCAAGCAGTTCCTGCCGGTTTACCGCTTTTCAGCCGGTCTTCAGCCGGTTTCTGAGGAGAAAAATAAACCCCACCGCTTGGGTGGGGTCCTCGATCTTGAGGTGCGCCGTAAGGGCGCGGAAAACTGGATACTTTCGAGCTTACATGCCCGGTTTTGCCTTTTCGGCCTTCATCGTCTGATTCTTGAGCATGTCAACTTTTTCCACGTGCAGGGTGCCGTTGTCATCGGTAGCGGTTACGCGAACATGATGTCCGGCGTGCTCTTTGACGGCGTCCTGGTTCTCGACCTGGTAGATTTTCTTGTCCTTGTCGCTTACGACGATCAGCTTCTCGCCGGCGTCAGCACACTTCTTGGCGCAATCAGCATTAACCTTGGCGCCGCATTTTGCGTCGCTGATCCAGCCGTTGATCTTTTCCTGCTTCGCTTTCGGGGCCGCATCTTTGGTCTTGGCGAAAGACAAGGAAGCCATCAGCGCCATTGCAAATACAGCAAATGCAATTTTCTTCATTGAAAATTCTCTCCTGTACGGATCGCTCCGGGGTTTTGGCACACCCGTGCCATGAATCGGATGAATTGCCGGTACTACGGAGTCCGGCTCTCATCAGAGGTTACAAGCAGAACTGTTCTATATGATTTTGCTGAATGGCACAAGCCAGAATAGGTACATGCTTTGGTTCGTGTTCACTTGGCGCTGCGCGGCGAAGGCCCAGGCTTGGCCGCCGGCAGCGTATAAATCACCTCTCCAGGACGGGCATAGCGGAGTCTCTCACGTGCTTCTTTTTCAATGGCTTGTGGGTCATCTTTTAAGGCTTTGATTTGCTTTTGCAGGGCGGCATTCTCCTGCTGCAACTGCTCAATTTGCTGCTGCAAGTCGCGCGAATCCCGCCGCTTGTGCTGATAGGCGATCACCCCGTTTTCACCAAATAACACGTGGTAGGCCATGAGCAGCGAAAGCAGGCCAACCAATACAATCGCCAGTTTATGCCGAAGCGCGAACAGCCGTGTCTGAACTGATCCAACCGTATGCCTCAACTGAACACCCAATCCCGAGCCGCCGCGGCAAGTCTCTTCAAGTCCGATTCCACCTTCGCTTCAGAATAAATGCGAACCACCGGCTCCGTTCCAGACAGGCGGTAGCACACCCACGAGCCATCTTCAAAGACCAGCTTCATCCCGTCAGTGTGCACTACCTGTTGCACCTTTCGCCCGGAAAGATCCTCCGGATTACTGGTTAACTTCTCAGTAAACTTCTGCTTCACTTCCGGCGTCAAGCGGAAGTTTTCTCTCTGCGGATAAAAGGAACCAACTTTGCCAAATATGTCGCGAATTTGTGATTGCAGCCCTTTCTTGCGTCGCGCCACAGCTTCGCAGCACAGCAGGCCGGCGAGAATTCCATCTTTCTCCGGCACGTGATGACGAATGGAAAGTCCTGCGCTCTCCTCGCCGCCAATGGCAATCCTGTCTTGCTTGATCAGCTCTCCAATGAACTTAAAGCCCACGGGTGTTTCATGCAATTCCACTTTGTGGTGATCGGCCAGCGCGTTCACCATGTTGGTGGTCACCACTGACTTCCCTACGCCGTTCTTCCACCCGCGCGTCTCTACGAGGTAATCAAACAGTACTCCGATGATGTAGTTCGGCTGGATGAAGGTTCCGTCTTCATCCACAATGCCAAAGCGATCGGCATCACCGTCGGTGGCGATCCCGATCCTGGCGCCTGTGGCCTTCATTTGCGCCCGCATTTCGTCCAGCAACTCGCCATCCGGTTCCGGAGCATGACCTCCAAAAAGGACATCGCGCGAGTCATGCAGAGTGTGAACAGTAACTCCGGCATCCCGCAGCAGATCGTCAGGATAATGACGTGCCGCGCCGTATAGAGGATCGTAAACAACTTTCAGGCCGGATTTCTGGATCAGAGGCAGATCTATGATCTCTTTCAGCCGGGCCAGGTAGGCCGGTTTGGGATCGATTCTCTCGACTGATGGCGCTCCCGAGCCGTTCCCTGCCGAGTCGCCGTCCGTGGGCACCAGCGACTCGATTGCTTTCGTCACTTCAGGCAATGCTGGAGCTCCGTCCGGGGTTGAGAACTTGATCCCACTGTATTCGGGAGGATTGTGCGATGCTGTGAAGTTGATGGCGCCGTCCGCCTTCAATCGGATCACTTCATACGCGATGGCGGGCGTAGGCGCCGCTTCCCCAATCACCAACGGCTGGATTCCGGCATGAGCCAGAATTTCCGCCGCAATCTGCACAAACCGCTCGCCCATATAACGCGGGTCCCGGCCCACGATCACACGCGCCCCTTTTAATTTTTTTGAAGCCACATAACGGGCAATGCCGGTAACCGCCCTCCGCACATTCGCTACGGTGAACTCGTCGGCGATAACGGCCCGCCACCCGGAAGTCCCGAATTTGATTTGTGTACTCATCAAGAGAACCTAACTTAGTTGCGCGGGGCGCAGCTTTGGTTGAATGCAATTGCCATCTGTGCCGTTACGCTCTTGCTACACTGGCGCTGGAGATTCGTAATGATCTACGCGCGCATTGTGCTAACCACTGCAGGATCTTCCCAGGAAGCTGAAAAGATTGCCGGCGCCCTGGTTGAGCGCCGTCTGGCAGCCTGCGTCAACATTATCCCGCAGATCCAGTCTGTGTACCGCTGGGAAGGAAAGGTGGAACGCGCCACCGAATGGCTGCTGCTGATCAAGACGCGAGCGGAAGCCTTTGAACGCCTGCGCGATGTAATTAACGAGCTTCACTCGTATGAAGTTCCAGAATGCATCATGCTGGAAATCAGCGATGGCGCCGAACCCTACCTCCGCTGGATTGTGGAAAACACGGCTTAGCGCCTCAATGAAGCGCCTTGTGCGCGCGCATATTCAGCCGCCAGTAATCGAGCACAAACGGCGGCTGCTCCTGTGCGCTCTGGCGAACCATCTCGTTGATAAGTTCGGACTTTAGCGGTTCAGGTAGACGTTCCAGGTAGGGATGCAGGATCACGGTTCTCAGGAACTCATGGTACTGCTCGGCCTCAGAAAATGTCACCGGCGCTGCTTCTAATGCGGTAATCACATCCTCAAAGCCGGCGCGGCGCAAGCGTGCCGCCGTCAGCTCCGGCCCGGGATATTCCCACACCTTTTGCCAATCCTCAAAGTATTTCCTGAACGGGTCCAACTCAATCAGCTTCTGGGCGCGATCTCGGACCTTCTTCAAATTTGGACCGCCACCGCACTGGGCCGCCATGAATCCGCCGGGCTTCAAAGCGTGAAGGAGCACGGCGAACAACCGATCGTGGTCCTTGATCCAGTGAAATACTGCGGTGCTGAAGACCAGGTCAAAGGCATTGCTGCAAGCAATTTCGAGCAGATCGCGCTTTTCGATCTGCACACGATCACCAAAATGCTCCAGGGTGAGCTTTGCCTGGCGCACCATGTTCTCTGATGCGTCCACGGCAGTAACACGGCATTGTGGAAACTTCCGCAGCAGCTCGGCCGTAACTCGTCCCGTTCCGCAGCCCGCATCGAGAATATGTGCGTGGTCCGGAAGATTCAGCGCATCCAGCCTGTCCAGCACCTTGAGCGCCCAGCCGAACTGCGGATCGGAGAGCCTGTGATATGCGGCTGAATCCCACTCCCGAGCCATGTTCAGATTGCCGCCAAAGCCTGATCCAGATCGGCAAGGATGTCTTCAGGATCTTCAATCCCCACGGAAATGCGGACCATGCCATCCGTAAGCCCGATCTGTTTGCGGCCTTCCTCGCCCAGCGCCGCGTGCGTCATGGTAGCGGGATGCGAAATCAGCGTCTCCACGCCGCCCAGCGACTCTCCCAGCGAGCAAACCCTCACTTTGCTCAGCATCTTTTTGGCATTCCTTAGCGATCCAGTTTCAAACGTAATCATTGAACCGAACCCGCTCATCTGTTTTTTGGCCAGAGCGTACTGCGGATGGTCAGAGAACCCGGGATAAAGTACTTTCTTCACCTTTTTGTGCTTGCGCAGAAACTCGGCCACGGCACGGCCATTCTGATCGTGCTTTTCCATGCGTACGGCCAGCGATTTCACTCCCCGCAGCACCAGCCAGCACTCGAAGGGAGACATAATCGCGCCGGCAGCCTTCTGCATAAAAGCCAGCTTCTCCGCGTGGATGGGTTTGGTCGCAACTACTACTCCGCCCAGGCCGTCGCTGTGCCCGTTGAGAAACTTGGTTGTGGAGTGGACCACCATGTCCGCCCCAAGCGCCAGAGGGTGCTGGAAGTACGGCGACATGAATGTGTTGTCAACTACCAGTTCGGCGTTCTTAGAGTGTGCTATTGCCGCGATCGCCTTGATATCGCTCAGCACCATCAATGGGTTTGTGGGCGTTTCAATCCAGACAATACGGGTGTTCCACCGTATCGCCTTCTTCACCGCATCGAGGTCGGACGTATCCACATAGCTGAACTCGACCCCGTAATTCGCGATGACTTGGTTGAACAGCCGCGGAACTCCGCCATAAACGTTGTGGCCGCATAGCAGGTGATCGCCCTGTTTTAGAAAGCACTGTGTCACTGCCACAGTGGCGGCCATTCCGCTGGCGAACACGTGGGCCGATGCGCCACCCTCCAGCACTGCCAGATTCTGTTCCAGACGGGTGCGCGTAGGGTTAGACACCCTGGCGTACTCGTAGCCCTTATGCTTGCCCAGCTCTTCCTGGACGTAAGTGGAAGTGGCAAAGATGGGGACTGTAACTGCACCGGTGGATGGGTCAGGCTCCTGTCCCACGTGAATCGCCTTGGTGGCGAATCCTATTTCCTTGCTGGCCGCTTTCTCTTTTTTCATTGGAAAGGTACTCGTAATCAACGCTTTAGAAATCAGCTTTCCTGGGCTACCTCTGCTTTGCCACACGCGCGCCTCTGGACGGAATGCAGCCCGCGGATGCTTACGCGTGGAGACGCGGCATGCCGCGTCTCTACCGATGAGCGTCGTAGCAGGTTGGAGCGCAGCGCCAGGCCGTGAAGCGGTGAGGTCGGCTTGCGCGCCGAGCCGCTCGTTTCAGGAGCAAAGATTGGCATCACCGGGTTCACACCCGCAGGAGGTTTGGAGCGTAGCGACATAATCATTCGGGCCCGCCCTCGAAAATGTTCTTCGACATATATCTCTCGGCCGAATCTGGGATGATAGTCACGACCCGCTTTCCGTCCCCCAACTTACGTGCCACCTGCAGCGCCGCAAACACGTTGGCGCCAGCGCTTGAGCCACCCAGCACGCCCTCCTGCCGCGCTAGCTCCGCGACTGTGGCGAAGGCATCTGGATCGGTTACTGCAATAATCTCGTCACATACGTTTCCATCGAACGTTTTCGGAATAAAGCTGCTGCCAATGCCTTCCACCTTGTGAGGCCCCGGCTTTCCTCCCCCTAAAACCGAACCCTGGGTTTCCACCGCAACGCAGTGGATCTTTGGGTTTTTTCCCTTCATGTATCGGGCCACTCCGGTAAAGGTCCCGCCGGTGCCCACGCCAACCACAACGGCATCCACATGGCCTTGCATCTGCTCATAAATTTCTGCGGCTGTGGTGTCATGATGGAATTCAGGATTGGCGGGGTTTTCAAATTGGAGAGCGGTGAAGGAATCAGGGATGCCGGCGGCTAGCTCTTTGGCTTTTTTGATGGCGCCCTGCATGCCGTCGGCATCCGGAGTGCGAATCACTTCGGCGCCGAGTGCCCGCATGACCTTGACTTTTTCTTCCGCAAACTTTTCCGGCACGCAAACAACCACCCGATAACCTTTGTTCACGCCGATCAGAGCCAGCCCAATACCGGTGTTCCCCGCCGTAGCCTCAACAATCGTGCCCCCCGGCCTGAGACGCCCGTCAGCTTCAGCTTTCTGGATCATGCCGATGGCTGCCCGGTCTTTCACGCTCCCGCCGGGGTTCAGGTATTCCAGTTTCACAAATACCTGTGCTCCTCCGACCGGCGACATTCGCCGCAAATGCAGCATGGGAGTATGCCCTACCAGCTCAGTTATGTTTTCCGCGATCTGCAAATCAGTTGTTGTGAGCATAATCCAAACTTTTCAGGGTATTGGAGGGAGGGCAGGAACGTCAAAC
>DATNDP010000004.1:0-6689 GCA_035553195.1 Candidatus Acidiferrales bacterium | reverse complement strand
AGCAGCATACATCAAGGCTGTGGCCAAACGGCAGAACACTGTGGAGCGGCGGCAGAAGCAGCGCATGGGGTTGCTTGCCGATCCGGGGGAGCAGCTTGTCACGGTTTCGGGCAGTGAAATGGATGGCGAGCGTGTGAGCGGAGAGGAGATGCTCGATTCGCTCATGGACCGGCAGGAACGGGGCAAGCCGGCGAGAGGCGCCGATGGGGTTTGGCGTTCTGCGCCGGGATTGGGAGCCTATCAGGGCCTTGCGTTCGAGAAACCTGGGCGGATGCAGCCGGACGCGCCGAGCCGCCGAAAAGCGTTGGAATCTTTCGCGAGGAAGGCGCGGGAGATGGAGCAGCAGAGACAGGCGGAGCCGGGCGAGTATGTCCATGTTCCAGAAGAACCGGAACGCTTGCCGGACTGGCAACAGTGGGCTGAGGCTGCGGGATTGAGCGACTGGGAGAAGAAGGTAGTCTTCTACAAAATGAGCGGCATTGGCCGGGAGCAGGCTTTGAGGGAGCAGCCGGATGAGCAGTCGCGCAAGGCGCTGCAGGCGGCCTGGAAGAAGTTTGAGAGGACCGCGCTCGAACGGTTAAGGGCGGCGGCGCCAAGGGCAGAAGAGGTTTAGGTCAGTTTTGTGTTGTGTGTCGCCCCTCCGGGGCTCGAATCATTTTTCTCATCCACCCACCCCTGCGGCTTTGCTCGTTTCACTCGCTCGCCTTGGAGTGGGCTAGACTGTTCCGCGCCTACGGCGCTGGTGATTCAAAGCCTGAATGCACTCGTTTTCCTAATAACTTAAATCAGGTACCGCAGCGGCTAAAGCCGATTTCTTGTGCAGGCTTTCCGCAGGCATAAATGCCTGCTCCACCCTGGCGCTCCCGCCGCCATCTCGAGGACCAAAGGCATAAATGCCTGCTCCACCCGCAGGCTGAAGCTGCATCGTCGAGATAAGGAACCATGAATTTCTTGCGTCGGCCGGTGAATGGAAGTTGCTGCCGCCCATTCAAAATAAACTTTTCCGCAGAATGTCCCCAAGTACCCCTGTTGCGACACCGGTTCTTAGGGAGCAAATCGGGTTGATCCCGGCTGCGCCGGGACAGGTCGGGTGATCGGGACCTGATGCAGCCCCCAAACCAATTTTGAGATCAGGCCGCCTTGAAACGGGCGGCTTTTTCTGTGGAGAAAAGGCGTGAGCAAGGAAGAGGTTTTAGCGGCAATCGAGGAGTGCAAAGAAAAACTTGGGAGAGTGCCGTCGTTCAACGATATGCAGCGCGTCACAAGGGTGAGGATGCAGACGATACGGGTGACGTTCGGAACGTGGGGGAGGGCGCTGCAGGCCGCCGGGCTGGGGACACGGGGAGGCAGGCCGGGCTTGAACAGAACGGAACTCCTGGACGCAATTCGAGAGTGTGTGGCGACTCTTGGCCGCACTCCCACACATGCGGAATTCACAACCATGAAGGGAATAGGCCCAAGAAATGTGGTGACGTGCTTTGGAAGCTGGATTCAGGCGTTGCGCGAATGCGGCATCACGCCGAGCCGCGGCGAGCCGGTGAGTCTGGCATGTCTGTTTGAAGCGTGGGCCGCCCTGGTGCGAAAGAACGGACGGTTTCCGAGAGTGATGGAGTACGAGATTCAAACGCGCCACGCTGCCCACAGCCTGCGCCAGCGAGTGGGACGCTGGAGCTGCATTCCAAAACAATTTGTGCTTTATGCCCAGGAGTATGGACGCCAGGAGGCCTGGGAGGATGTGCTGGCGCTGTGCAGGAAGGAAGCCGCGGCAGATGAGTTTGTAAGTACGACGACAGGCACAAGGACAAGTACGACGGCGAGTACGAAGATCAGTACGTGTACAGCAACAACGCCCGGAACACAGGTGAACTTGCCCAGCGGTGAAGGAACTGAGACCGGACGCCTTTACGGAGGCGCGTTCACTGGGCTGCCCATGGCATACGCGCCGGTGAACGAAATGGGGGTGGTTCTGCTGTTTGGAGCGCTGGCGCGAACCCTGGGCTTCATTATCACCTGGATTGGAGCGGCGTTTCCGGATGGGGAAGCGATGCGGGAAGTGGCGCCGGGCAAGTATCGGCCATCTCGGATTGAGTTTGAGTACGAGAGCAGGAATTTCCTGAGGCACATGCACAGCACCTCGGGATGCGACGTGATTGTATGCTGGATCCACAACTGGCCGGAGTGCCCGCTGGAAGTGGTGGAGCTGAGCAAGGCGGTGAACTTCCAGTTCTGAACATTTTTCCTGCTCACCCTTTTTCGATTGACACGTCTTACCTAGGCATAGAGAATCTAGGCCTTGGAATTCTATGGCTAAGAATGAGATGTTGCCCGGCACTTTGGGCATGTTGATCCTGCGCGTGCTGCAGCCCGGCGCGATGCATGGATACGCCATTGCCCAGCGCATTCACCAGTTGTCCAACGATCTGCTGCAGGTGGAAGAGGGTTCGCTGTATCCGGCCCTGCAACGCATGCTGCTTAAAGGATGGGTCAAGGCGGAGTGGGGCGTCTCTGAGACCAACCGCAAGGTACGGTTCTATCGCCTGACGCCGGCCGGCCGCAAGCAGTTGGAGACCGAGATGAACGACTTTGATCGCGTGCTGGCGGGGATCCAGGCCGTGTTGCAGAAAGCATAGCAAGGGGAGGATTTTATGCCAGAGTTTTTTCGCCGAATTTATTTTCTGCTGAACCGCAGACGCCTGGAGCGCGAACTGGCGCACGATATTGCCGTGCATCGCGAGATGATGAGCGCCGACGGGCGCAAAGACTTTGGCAATCCTACTTTGCTGCGCGAGCAGGCGACGGAGGTCTGGGGCTGGGGATGGCTGGAACGACTGGTCCAGGACACTCGCTACGGTTTCCGCGTTCTGCACAAGAATCCCGGCTTTACGCTGATTGCGCTGCTGGCACTCGGACTGGGGATTGGCGCCAACACCGCGTTATTCAGCGTGGTTTACGGCGTGCTCCTCAAGCCGCTGCCTTACGAAAAAGACAATCAACTGGTGGTGTTGCACCAGGCATTTCAAAAGACCGGCCAGAAGAACGTTGGATTCTCCGTAAAAGAACTCCAGGATTACCGGCAGCAGTCGCGCTCACTGGCCGAGCTGGAGGAGTACCACCAGATGAGCTTTATCCTGCTGGATGGGCATGAACCTAGCCAGGTGAGGACGGGCGTGGTCTCAGCTCATTTCTTTGACATGCTGGGTCTTAAGCCGTATCTGGGGAGGCTGTTCACCGACGCGGATGAAACTCACAACTCCGAGCCTGTTCTGGTGCTCAGCTACAACTATTGGAAGACTCATTTCGGCGGCGATCCCAACATTGTGGGCCGGCATTTCCGCATGAATGACAAGGAACACACCGTTGTTGGCGTGCTGCCGCCGGTGCCGCAATATCCGCGGGAAAACGATGTTTACATGCCCACGGTGGCCTGCCCTTTCCGCTCCGACCCAATGATGATGCAAGACCGCAATGATCACATGATGCTGGCCTTCGCGCGCCTCAGGCCGGGACAGACGCTTGAGTCCGGCAATGCTGATCTCTCCTTGATTGCATCGCGCCTGCGCCAGCAATACCCGGAGAACTATCCCGCGTCGCGCGGTTACTCGAGCTCCATGACGGGCCTGCGCAGCCAGTTGACACGCGATGTGCGGCCCATGCTGCTGATCCTATTGGGCACAGCCTGCCTGGTGCTGCTGATTGCCTGCGCCAATGTGGCAAACCTTGCCCTCGCGCGCATGATGCGCCGCGAAACGGAGTTGGCCGTCCGTGCCGCATTGGGCGCGAGCCGTGGCCGGCTGGTACGCCAACTTTTGACGGAGAGTACTTTGCTGAGCCTTGGCGGCGGCGTGCTGGGATTGCTGCTGGCTTCCGGATGCTTGAATCTGCTGGTAACATTCGTTGCCCGCTACACCACGCGCGCGCACGAGGTCAGCATCAGCACTCCGGTGCTGCTGTTTACGCTCGCCCTTTCAGTGATCACCGGACTGGTGTTCGGGTCCGTTCCGGCGTTTTCACAACGGCTGAACCTGGTAAATTCGCTCAAAGAAGGCAGCGCGTCCGCCACCATGACAGTGGGAAGCAACCGCGTGCGCAACCTGCTCGCCATGGGACAGGTGGCCATCAGCTTTATGCTGCTGATCGGCGCAGGACTGATGATCCGCAGCTTCATCCGGCTGCAGCAAGTGGAGCCAGGCTACAACGGCGAAAACGTGCTTACCGTAACTGTGCCGTTCAACTTCAGCAAATACAGAAACGATAAAGACGTTCTCAACTTCTTTGATCGCGTCGAACAGAAGCTGAGGGGTACACCTGGAGTGGCCGGCGTTGCGGAATACAGCGGAGCACCTTTGGCTGGCCGCGGCCTGGCGCAGCCTTCAAGCGCGCCGTTTACCATCGAGAACCGGCCAGCGGATCCGCAAGGCGCTCAGCCGACTGTGAACGTTGAATACTCCAGTCCTGAGGCATTCCGCCTGCTTGGCGTTCCGCTCATCAGCGGCAGATTCTTCACCGACCAGGACAATGAAAGGGCGCCTGCTGTCGTGATCGTCAGCCAGTCTTTCGCGAAACACTACTTCCCCAACGAAGACCCGGTCGGGAAACGTATCGCGGGATCGGACAAGAAGTGGGCGACGATCGTGGGAGTGGTGGGAGACATCAAGCAATTCAGCCTGGACCGCGATGCTGTTGATACGGCGTACGTGCCAAATACGCAGTCTGCCATGGGGAACACGCTGTTGATCAAAACGGCTGGCAACCCGTGGGATTACGTTTCTCGAGTGCGTAAAGCAGTTTACTCCGCTGATCCAGAACAGCCGATAACGGACGTGGCAACGCTTGATGAGCTCAGGAATGAGAGCCTCACGGCCACGCGCCTTACCAGTCTCCTGCTGGGACTGTTTGCCGCACTGGCGCTGGCCATCGCTGCGACGGGATTGAGCGGCGTGACGGCGCTGCTGGTTTCGCAACGCACACGGGAGATCGGGATTCGGCTGGCCCTCGGCGCCCAGAGGACTGATGTGCTGAGCATGGTTGTGCGGCAATCGATGCGGGTCATCCTGCTCGGGCTGGCAGTCGGGCTCGTTGCAGCGCTGCTTGGATCGCGATTGCTGAGCAATCTGTTGTTCAAAACCCAATCTACCGATCCTCTAACGTTTGTGGCGGTGGCGTTCCTGCTTGTGGGTGTCGCCTGGCTGGCCAGCTACATACCTGCCAGGAGAGTGACTCGGGTGGACCCGCTGATTGCCTTGCGCTCGGAATAGATTCGGAATAAGTCGGAAATGGAGAGAAACGTGAAGAAGTCCACTCTGGTCGCGAGTTCGGCGTTCGTGTTACTGATCCTCATAGTCAGCGCATTTGCACTCAATGCATGGAAATCTGGTGCGGCGGATGCTAGTAGCGCACGAACCAGCGCCAATCTGCCCGCGTACACACACGATAGCAAGCTCCTGCTGCCGGCGAACTATCGGGAATGGGTGTTTCTCTCCTCCGGCTTCGGCATGAATTACTCGAATGGAGGCGGCCGTCCCATGTTCACGAATGTTTTCGTGACGCCTGAGGCGTACCAAGGATTCAAATCGACCGGGAAATGGCCGGAGAAGAGCATGTTCGTGGTGGAGATTTACTCCCCCACTAGCGAGGGCTCGATCAACAAAGGCGGCTACTACCAACACGAGTTGCAAGGCTTGGATGTTGAAGTCAAAGATTCATCGCAAAAGAGCGAGTGGACGTACTACAACTTCTCTCCCACTGACCGTGAAGCCACAGGCGTCACCGGCAGTTGCAATTCCTGCCACTCCGAGCACGGCGCCGTGGAGCATACGTTTGTGCAGTTCTATCCTACTCTCCTGGACTTTGCGCGCCAGAAGCATCTGCTCAAGCCGGACGTAGCTGTGCGCTGAGCAGCCATTCAAGCAGAACAAAAGATTAGGCAGTTATCTCTGCTTGCAATGCATGTTCAGGAAATCGAAAACGTCATTCGCCCAGGTTGAGCTGCCCAGGTAAGCAAAGCTGTGGCCGTCTTGGGCTCCCTTCCCGAATGCGGGATAGATCTTCACTTCAGCCGTCTTGCCGTGCTGGCGCATGGCTTCCGACAAGAGCTTGCTCGGCCGGAGGTCGAAGTCGTTTTCAGCCTGAAAGAAGAAGATGGGCGCCTTCGACTTGCTGACTGCCCGCATCATGACTGCCCGTAGCTGCGGAGCCTGTGCCCAGCTCTCCGCACCGCCAGAAGCATCCACCGCGGCGCAATACGGTTCCTTTTCGGCTCCAAGCACCGTCTCGATTCCGCCGAAGGAATTGCCCATCACGGCAATCTGATCTTGTCGGACAAAATGCTGCTTTCGCAGCCACGCCATTCCCGCGAGCTGATCGTTCAGGTGATCGGTTTCAAGCAGCCGCACCATTGTGTCCGCGGCAGCCTTGACGCCGTCCTTCTTCCACACCGCCCTGATTTCATCTTCAATGTAGGGTCCCGCATCAGCGCTCAGGCCCTGTCCTCGCCGCCATGGAGCAAAGAACACCCAGCCGTGCTTGGCAAAGAGAGGCCCAAGCTGATCGAATGCCTGCTGGCTGAGCATCCCCGGAGCGCTGCCATGGTTGTACAAGATGGCGGGAAAGGGCCCTTTTCCCGCAGGCATATAAATCACGCCATGCAAAGTGAGATTCCCGCTCGAAAAAGTGACCACGCCTGCGGCCGG
>DATNDP010000003.1:0-49601 GCA_035553195.1 Candidatus Acidiferrales bacterium | reverse complement strand
GGGCTCGGACTCGCTCAGAATGACAACGGGAAAGAGCGTGCAATGAGCTGAGTTGCAGGCCGGTGTTTGCAAGAGAGTTAATTGGCCTTATTCGCAATTGATTCGCGGCGAAGAATGTGCTAACGTGGATCGATTTGGCTGCTTCGGGAAGTTGAGGCAGCCTTGTTCTTTGACAATTTAGCTACAAGCGCTAATTGCCGGCTTCAGCCCATACCAAAAGCGGTGTTCACCCCGGGGTGACGACCTGTAAGTCCTTTAGATTCGGGGTGGACCGGGGGGTACCCCCAACGTTGATCGGGTGATCTGGCGATCGGGTGATCGGGTGATCCGAACAGCAAAACCAAATCAATCACCCGCGGTCACGGGTTCGGGTTCATCTTGCTTCTCGCCGAGGGATTGCCACATCTCCATCACTCTGTTGCGAAGCTGTTCGGTGAGCTGCTTGTAGGTCTCTTCCGGGGACGGGGGCCGGGCCGGTGCGGCGGAATCGATGAGCCTGGCCGAATCCACGGATGAGGAAAGCTGCGGCGGCGGGATGGGATCGCCGAAGCGGACGCGCAGGTGGGCTCGGCGCGGAAAGGTCTTGTTGCGCGGCCACGCCTGGTAGAAGCCTTCAAGCGCCACCGGCACGATGGGCACTTGAAGATGCGTGGAGAGAATGGCGGCGCCCTTCTTGAAGCGTTTGGGGGTGCCGTCAATGGAGCGCTCGCCTTCAGGATAGAGGACCAGCGTTTGTCCCTGGCGGAGGCCGTACGCGCCGGCGCGCATGGCATTGACCAGATTGGAATCGGGATCCACGGGCACAAGCTTGAGCGTGTGCGCGACCAGATGAGCCAAGCCGAAGAAGATGTGCTTGCCGAAGATCTCGCTGGTGCCGACGTAAAACATGTGCCGGAACAGGCGCCAGGGCATGAGGCCGGCGACCACGGGGCCATCAAGATAGCTCTGGTGGTTGGGCGAGAGGATGAACGGGCCTTTGCGCGGAAGGCGCTCGCGCCCGCTGACGCTCAGGCCGAAGAAGATGCGCACCAGCAGCAGCGCGGCCTTGGCCAGCACGAACCAGCAGAAGGTGAAGACCACGCTGGTGTGCAGCGTTCGGTTGACGGCGGCGGCGTCAGTGTCGCCGGCGGGATCGGCGGCGAGAACAGCGTCCCATCCGGCTGCGGCGGGTTGGCGCGGGCGAGCGGAAGTTGCGGCTGTGCCGTTGCCTGATGCGTCAGTGGCGTTCACGGAAGCAGGGCCTGCGGCGGTTTGCGAATAAACGCCCAGGATGGTATCGACGAGCTCGCGCACGGTGTAAACCTGGGAGATGACTTTATCTTCCACGTCCACGCCGAACTCGCGCTCGAGGGCGACCACCAGCTCGACGCGCTCCATGGAGTCAAAGCCGAGATCGAGTTCGAGATTGGACGATGGCTGCACTGGCTTCTGCGACTTGCCTGCGCTGCGGATGATGGCCAGCGCGCGCTGCACGTCAGGCTCGGAGAGCCAGAGAGCTTCGTCGGCGCTTGGCTCTGCGTCGTTTGTGACGCCTCCGCCTTCGGCTTCGGCGATGCTGGTTGCAGGTTCGGCGGCGCCGGATTCGCTGCCTTCGCCGGCTTGAACGCGGCGCTGAATCTCAAAGCGCTTGAGCTTGCGCGTGGTGGTGCGGGGAAGCGGCTCCGGCCAGATATCGAAGCTGAGGATGCGCTTGGTGCTGGGCAGCTCGGCGGAGAGGTTCTCCACGTCAAAGCGGATGACCTCGCGGGCGTTGACGATCTTGCGCAAACGCAGCTCGTCAAAGTCAGGAACGATGACGGCGTGCAGGCGCTCAGACATGGGCTCGCCGGGGCGGCTGGTCAGGCCCATGACGCAGATCTCCTTGATGAAAGGAGATTTCTGGTAGTGGGCCTCAAGCTCTTCCGGGTAGATGTTTTTGCCGGAGCTGAGGACGATCATCTCCTTGCGGCGGCCGGTGATGAAGACATTGCCGCGCGCGTCGAGATAGCCGAGGTCGCCGGTGAGCAGCCAGCCGTCTTTGATGACCTGGGCGGTGGCGTCAGGGCGGTTGTAGTAGCCCTTCATGATGATGCCGCCGGCGATGGCGATTTCACCCACCGGCCACGGCGCACCTTCAGCGGGCTGCGGGTCAATGATTTTGACCTGCACGCCGGGAAGCGGCTGGCCTACCGAGCCGAGCACGTTGTCACTGGGAGGAGTGGCGCATGCGCCGCCGCTGGTTTCTGTCAGGCCGTAAGCCTGGAGCACGTTGAAGCCGAGCTTCTGCAGATCACGGCCGATGCGGGGATCGAAGGCCGAGCCGCCGGTGATGAGGTAACGCATTTTGGGTCCGAGCAATTTATGAATGCGCGCGAAGAAAAGTTTGCCGAGCACGCGTCCGAGGCCGAGGCTGCCCGCTGCGCCGGAGATGGACATCATCGCGCGGAAGGCGAGGCGTGCGGCAAGGCCGCGCTTCTTCACCTCCTGCATCACGCGCTCGTGAATGAGGTAAAAGAACTGAGGCACGCAACAGAAGAGCGTGATGTTGCGCTCACTCAGCGCGCGCAGCAGTTCGGTGGTGTTCATCTCTTCCAGGTAGACGATGCGCGTGCCGGCAGCGAAGGGAAGCAGCAGGTTGGCCATCTGCGCCAGAGCGTGGAAGAGCGGCAGCACGGCGAGAATGGAGTCGCGCTCAGTGATGCTGATGTAGCGGAAGACAGATTCGGCTTCCGCGAGCAGGTTGCCGTGCGTGAGCATCACGCCTTTGGGATCGGCTGTGGTGCCGGAAGTGTACATGAGCACGGCGAGATCATCGGTGTTCACTTCGGCGGCCGCGAAATCAGCGGGTCCGGCGCTGAACATGCTGAGCAGGTTGGAGTAGCGGCCTTCACCCGAGCCGTCAATCATGACAATGCGGACGAGCATTTCCTGCACGGCTTGTTCGACGATGGGAAGATACTTGGAATCAGTGAAGATGATGGTGGCGCCGGAATCCCAAAGGAGCTTGTTGACCTGATGCGCGTTGAAACCGGTATCGAGCGGAACGGAAGCGCCACCCGCCGCCATCACGCCGAGATAAGCAGTCACCCAGAGCGGCCCGTTGCTAGCCAGGATGGCGCAACGCGCGCCCGGCGACATGCCGGAGTCGCGCAGCCAGCGGCCGACGGATTCGGCCTTGTGACGCAGCTCAGAGTAGGTGATCGCCTGAACATCAGCGCTGCTGCGCGAAGCCTGAGCTGTGGATGCGGTTTCTGCACCGCTACTCCGCTGCAGTTCGGCAGCAACGCGCTCCGGGAACTTCTCTGCGGATTGGAGAAATCGGCTGTAAAAACCGTGCATGCGGTGATCGGTTGTGCTGTAGGCAGCCTGGATACTTGTATCGCATCTTACCTGTGTAAACACGGGGAGGACAAGCGAATGCAAACTGCACACGAACTTTTTCTGCACGAACTGGCCGACATGCTGGATGCCGAGCGGCAACTAGTGGACGCGCTGGGAGAACAGGCCGAGGGCGCCGGAAACCAACAGCTCTCAAAGGCCTTTGCCGCACATCAGAAGCAAACCGAAAAGCAGGTGCAAAGGCTGGAGCAGGTTTTTGAGACTCTGGGCGAAGAAGCGCAAGAAACCGAATGCAAGGGTCTGAAAGGGCTGCTGGAAGAACTGGAAACGTTCAAGCAGGAAGAGGAGCCCTCGCCGGACATTCTGGACGTCTTCAGCATTGGCGCCGCGGCCAAGGTGGAAAGCTACGAGATTCGCGCCTACGAGTCACTCATTGAACTCGCGCGCGATATGGGACACAACAAGGCGGTCCGGCTGCTGCAGCAGAACCTGAATGAAGAGCAGCAGACACTGAAGAAGATGCAGGGCTTCAGCAAGAAGATCAAGCCAGAGCAGTCCGGGATGGAGGAAGAAGAAGGAGAAGGAGAAGAGAGAACCACCAGGCGGAGATCAAGGAGAGCGGCGTAAGCTTGCGACGCTTCTCTTGTGTGCTGAGTGAGATTGAGGTGATGGCGTTTCTACCCCAGTAAGCCGCCAATCAGGCTTGCTGGGGATCAGTTGCGAACTCACCCGGTGCGTCGCAGCCCTGCTTCTTTGAGGCTGACGAACCAGAGATAGATCTGGTCAACGCGCGAGATGTCCTCCTCGAGAACGGGCTCATCAGCGTAGCGGCGAATGTCAGCTTCATGGTGGCGGCGTTTGAGATTGGAAACTACCTGGAAGAGTTCGTCGACCTTGGAGTGCATGATGCGCAGGTCGGAAACGAGCCTGATTTCGTCGATGTCGAGCGGCCGATTCTGGGCCTGAGCTTCCGGCCTCTTATACATGACTTCTCCTCGGAACTCGGGGCACAGGTATTTCCCCTGTAGTTCCATTGTATTTTCGGATGCGGGCTCATTAGCTGAGGCTGTATGAGCAGAGAAGCGGGAGGGAAGCTGATGAATTTATTCCACAGCAAGCACGATCAGCGTAGCATCGTCAGCCCAGTTGCCGGAGCAGTGCGCGCGCGCCGCTTCCAGCAGAACCGATTGCAGAGCCGCGGCGCTGAGAGAAACATTGCAGGAGATGAGCTGCTGCAGTTGGTCTTCGCCGAACTCAGCGCCTGATGCGTCGCAAGCTTCGGTAATTCCGTCCGTGAAGAGCACAAGGCGGTCGCCGCTGCGCAGTTGCACATCGTTCTCGTGGTACTCCGAAGCAGCAGTGGTGCCGAGCACAGTATCGTCAGTGCGGAGGCGTTCAATGGTGCCGTCAGCATGAGCCAGCACCGGCCAGTTATGGCCGGCGTTGGTGAAAGCCAGACGGCGCGTCCGCGAATTGAGCACGCAGTAAAAGAACGTGATGAACTTGCCCGGCACATTGTTGGCTGAGACGGCCTGGTTCACGCGGTGGCAAAGCGCGGCGGGATGGCGCAACTCCGGAGCGAGCATGCGGACTGAAGCTTGCAGGTTCGACATGAGCAGCGCTGCGGCAACACCTTTTCCCACCACGTCGGCAATGCAGAGCGCGGAAGAGTGTTCACCCAGGCGGATCACGTCGTAGTAGTCGCCGCCGACGGTCCGCGCCGCAAAGGAAGAGGCGGTAATCGCGATTCCCTGAGGCGCACTGATCTCGCCCGGCATGAGGCCGCGCTGGATTTTCGCGGCTTCCAGCTGTTCCTCCTGCTCGGTCATGCGCTTCTGGCGCAGCGCGTGGCTGCGTTCCACCTGCTGCTCAAGCACGCGCAGGAGTTGCTGGTTGTCCCAGGGCTTCTGTACAAAGTCGCACGCGCCGTTATGCATGGCCTTAACCGCAAGCTCAATCGAGCCCCACGCTGTCATGACGATCACAGCGAGGGTGCTGTCGATGGTCTGTACCTGCGTGACCAGCTCCAGGCCTTCACTGCCGGATGTGGTGTCGCGGCTGTAATTGAGGTCAAGCAGAGCAACATCGAAAGAGCGTTGATGAAGAGCGTCCAGCGCCTCTGCTGGCGAGCTGACAAACTCGGCTTCATAGCCGTTGCGCTTGAGCAGGAGATGCAGAGCGGCAATCACGTCTGGCTGGTCCTCGGCGACCAGGACGCGCGGCCGCTTCGCGAAAGAAGCAAGTTCGGGAGCCGGAATTGCCATGGCGTGAATGTCAGTTTGGCAGATCATCTTCGTTGCTTGGGAGCCTGCGTTCTGACGCTGAATAACATTTACGTACTCGAGCATCCAATGGTTCCGCCAGTTAGATTGCATTTTAGTGCCCATTCCGTAGGGACCTAACCGGCTGAAAACGCTGGATCTTGAGCGCGTCTTTTTCATTGGACTGCGGAGTTTGTCGTCCGTTAGCGGGAACAGATGTTCGAAAACGAACAGCAAAGCTGGACGCAGAAAGCTCGTTTTTTGACGGACGCCGAGTGGATCCGGCTCATAAGGAAAAGTCAGGGAGATCGGGCATTCAACGTAGAGATGCGGCGAACCGCCTGCCACAGGAGCTTACGGAAATCCCGGCAGATGTAGGATCGCGGGGGCCGGTTGGAGGGAAGCTCGCGAAGAATGGTAACGTGCCCGCGAGCCCGACTTGCCGGCGAGCGGCCTGTTCAGGAGCAGAAGGTTGAATAGGGCACTATGCGCGTCGGCAGCGTGGAGCGCAGCGACAGAAAAAAATGAAAAAGCTGTGACATTGGTTATGCTCTAGCCGCCAGCTCCTGCGAGGGAGTCAACAGCGTGGATACATGTACCGTCACAGCTTCTGATGTAACTGCTGCTTTCGCAACCTCCGGCCCCAACCTTCTTCTCGCAAAGCCTGTTGGTTTTTTCGGGTCGGAGCGCCTGGCAAATCACTTTGCCCTGGCAATCACCCAGCCTACTTCGGAGTGGCGACGGTTGATTGAAGCCAATCCTTTGGGCCGTCGATACAGACCTGACATTGGTTATGCTCCAGCCGCCTGCTCCTGCGAGAGAGCCGGAAACGTGGACGCATGTACCGTCTCAGCCTGCTATGTGATCACTGCTTTCGCCGTCTTCGACCCCAGCCTGCTCCTCGCAGAGCCTACCGGTTTTTTCGGGTCGGAGCGCCGGTTGAATTGCTTCACCAGACGAATCACTCAGCCTACTTCGGATCAGTTGCTGTTGATTTCAACTGCCCTTTCAGCTATCAACGCGTGTGATCCTAAATCACAAACGCTGATTGTCAACACCCAAGAGTTGTGCAAAGAAGCAAATATTTTGGGCCAATTCGGAGTTCATCGAATCCGCATGAACAGCGGGTAACACAGGTCGCGGTGCGAGAGTTTTCCAGATATCCACAGCAACTTCCACAACTCAGCAGTGCTAACCCCGTCGTGCTCTGATGTGATCTGAGCCAAATTCATCTCTTGACTGCCAACTCAGCTTGCTTCATTGTGTCTCTTAGGAGTGGACTCGCGCTTCTCGCTTACGTCTTAACGCGAAAAGCGGGCGCGCGAATCGATTTTCAATCTTCGGCGCAGGGAGTTGAATGGCGGCTTTCACAGCCTATGTTGACGGCGGCTCTCATGGCAGTCCGGGTCCTTCCGGCATTGGCGTGGTAATCCACACTCCTGAAGGTGAATCCATCCGCATTGCCAAGTGGATTGGGCATCAGGACAACAACGTTGCCGAATACGCCGCCCTGCTGGAAGCCCTTCAACAGGCGCTGGAAATGAAGGCCACGGCCCTACAGGTTTTTACCGACTCCCAACTCGTCGTTAAACAGATGACGGGCGAGTACATCTGCAGCAGCCCGCGCCTGTATTCACTCAACTGGATTTGCCGGAAGCTGGCGCGCTCGCTGGACTTTGCCATCGCCCACATTCCCCGCCATCGCAACCAGGAAGCCAACCGGCTCGCCAACTATGCGGTGCGCAGCTCGCGCATCTAGAAGAGATACCCTAAATAGCCCGCCGTTTTCAGACTACAAATCCTGGATACACGCGGAACGGGGACTTGCGGCTCCGCGAAAACCGAGAGCCTTTTGCACTTTCCTTTTGCGGTTTTCCCGGATTCCATAGACAATGAAAAGCGCTTACCCATTACCCATGCATAATTCCAAACTTTTCCTGCTCCGTCCACTTTTGTCATTGTCTGTTGTTCTGGCCCTGGCTGCTTCAGCGCTGGGCCAATCTTCGGTTAGAGATCCGGGGGCAAAGCGCATGTGCGCCGCGGTAAAGGATGTGCAGATTCCGCCCGCGGATCAGCCCACAACGGACGAGAAGAAGTCGCTGGCCAACTGTTCCTCAGAAGACCTCTACTTTGGGTTCGGACAGCCGCCGGATCCAGTCAAGGCGCGCAAATGCGCCTACGTTGAGATGGAGGAGGGAAAAGATGACCTGGACCTCGCCGGTCGTGCCATCCTCATGATGGTGTACGCCAACGGCAGGGGCGCGGACCGCAGCCTGGATCTAGCCATGAAGTTCGCGTGTGAAATCAACTCCATGCCCGGCGACAAGGCCGGAACCATC
Source organism: Candidatus Acidiferrales bacterium (assembly GCA_035553195.1). Classification (GTDB taxonomy): domain Bacteria; phylum Acidobacteriota; class Terriglobia; order Terriglobales; family Acidobacteriaceae; genus Angelobacter. The sequence goes on along the minus strand of DATNDP010000003.1, from coordinate 41,683 downwards.
TACGAACTGGAGCGTCTCAGAAAATACCCGCCGACCGCGAGATTCAGCATCTGCGATCACAGCGCCGCCCCCCATTTGTACCAGAGCTGCGCGGTCCTGGGAGACAGGTTCGACCAGATTGAGCGCGAAAAGAAGATTGCGGCGATCACAGCTTCGTGGAGCAAGAAAGAAAAGAACGCGTTCGATCATCTGCGTGACGCAGCGGAGAAGTTCTTCAAATCACGCGCCAGCAGTGAAATCGACCTGCGACCCACCTTTGAAGTTCAGGAACGGGCCTTCATGGAAAGGGGCTTCATCGAAAACCTGGACAAGCTCCAATCAGGCGACTTGCCTTCTTTCTCCAGCGCTGATTTCAAAAAGGCCCAGGCAGATGTTGATCACGCGTACGCTGAAACCCAAAAGGACCCAACCCGCCGCTGGGGTACCGCAACTGTGGAAGGCGTGCGCCAGACTCAGCAACTGTGGCTGGCCTATCGCGATGCCTGGGTGAAGTTCGGCAAAGTGAAGTATCCGCACGTCAGCGCAGATAGTTGGCGCACATGGATCACGAAGGAACGGCTTGCCATGCTGCAAAAACTGCTGACATAAACACCCTCGTAGCCCAGGTGACAGTTCAGAAGAGTTGAAACCGTCTTCCGGACAGCAGGCTATTTTCCCTGAGTTATCGACTGTGTACTTCTTGCTTTTCCATGGCGAGCGCCACCGGCAGGGAAGTGGAGTAAATTTCCGTAAGAGACCGTGTGCATCGTCGGCAAAAAGATTTCATGACTACTCTCAAACGGCTCCTGAAGAACGCTGGTCCGATGTTTTTCCTGCATGGCACAAGTCTCGAAAAGCCTGCAGCTATCCGCGCGAACGCAGGCGCAAATCGTCTCAGATTTTGAAACCGTATTGCGATAGACTGCTCCCATGAATGGTTTGTGGCTTGCCGTAGTTGCGACCTGCATGGCGGCCGCGCCGCTGTCGCATTTCTCACAGAGCGATGTGCCTCCGGACTGGAACATCCCCCGGCCTGTCTGGGAACGCCTCGACAAGGAGAAGCTGCTCAGCACCTACGAGATTTCCACAAAACTGAACCCCTTTTATCTGCGCGGCGACTTTGACGGCGACGGCAAACCAGACTACGCCGTCCTCATCACGAATCGAGCCACCAAAATCCTGGGGATTGCTATATTACGTTCCCGCGCGCAGCATGTCGACATTCTTGGGGCAGGCGGAATTAGATTGCGGAGGGCTCCAACCGCAGACGGCTCGCCTGCAATGCTCATTGACAATTTTGGATGGGTAGACGCCTGGCACGTTGTGCCCAAAGAACCTCTGAAGCCAACCGGCTGGGATAAACCCGTGTCGCCAATGGTTGGAGAGGGAATCGAAGTCGAGAAGACCGAAGCGTCCTCTGCACTGATTTATTACGATGGCGAAAGTTACCGATGGCTGCAGGATTCTGACTGACAGCCTTTTCTCGTGCCTGAAGCTATCACAAAAAGCTACTCAAAGATCAATATCGCCGCCGCGATCACCGTGATCCACTTTCCCCCTTTGTCGCCCACGGCGCTTTGCGTCATGTTGGTGGTGCGCACGATCTTGTTGGAGATGCGGTAGATCTCTTTTTTCTCGTCCCAGGACTTGTCCGGATCGAACTCCACATCAAGCGTGGTGGCCAGCATTTCGGCTGCGAGTTCTTCCGCATATTCGCCGGCCACGTCATCTGTCTCGCCGAAGGAGTGATGCTCGCTCAGGTAGCCGTAGGTGGAGCGATCGGCGGGCATTGCCAGCCCGATGCTGGAGGCAATCAGCCGGTGCGGTTCCCGGACCGAGTTCTCCGCCACCACGGCGAATGTCACTTCGCCCGGATAGAGAAACTTGATGCCTTCCTTGCGGGAGATCAGCTTGCAGTGTGGAGGAAAAATGGAGGAGACGCGCACCAGGTTTTGCGCGGCAATGCCGGCGTCCCGCAGTGCGAGCTCAAATGATGTCAGGCGTTCTTTATGCTTGCCAACCCCCTTGGTAAGAAAGATGCGCTTGGGCACCATGTTAAGCCCCAATGTAGTGACCCTCCAGAAAGTGGCGTTGTGACCGAATCACAAAAAATAACATACGCAAGCCGCACGCGCGGGAAATTTGACCAAAATTTTTGGGATCTACGGACCCGACTGAAGTGCCCGCAGCTTGCGTACAAAAAAATTGCCGAATCAAGAAAAGATGCCGGGATGACCGGGCGGGTATCCCCGCCCTAACATCGACTTCAATTGTTTCTTTTGCACCGGAACATGTGCAGTCGTGAGGCTTGCAGCGAATCCAGTGAATATGCGCGAAAGCAGAGCCGCTAGTATCCGGGAAAATCTTCTGATCTTACATCGTCCTCGTCAACGCCTGCTTTTACCAGCATCTCCTTCATCGCAGCCACCATGGCTGGCGGACCTGCCGCGTAATAGATGGGCCCCGCCAAGCCGGGGAGATGGCGCTTGAGCATGGCGGCGTCAATGAAGCCGCGCTCGCCGCTCCAGCTCTGTTTCGACTTGTCCATCTCCACCATTGTGCTTATCAGATGGAAGTTCGGATTCTGTTGAGGAAGCGCTTCAAGCTCTTTGAAGAAGGCGGTATCTTCCGGGCGGCGGTTCGAGTAAAAGAGATAAATCTGGTGCGGGTCCTTCTGCCGGGCCGCTTCCTTCACGATGCTGTGAAACGGGGTGATCCCGATTCCTCCGGCCAGAAACACGGCCGGCTTACTGGCATTCTTGTGCAGGTTAAAGGATCCCATCGGCCCGTCCAGCTTCATCTTCGTGCCCGGTTTCATGTTGCGCAGGTTACGCTTAAACGCGGTATCACGCAGACGCGTGGCAAACATGAGCTCGCTCTCCCACGGCGCGCTGGCAATAGAGAATGTCCGGGTATTGCCTTCGGAATCTGTTTCTGGGGGATCCACAAGCGTCAGGTCGGCAGTCTGGCCTGCCTTGAAGTTGAAATCGGCAGGCTTTTGCAGGCTGAAGGCCAGTGTTCCTTCAGCCACCTCAGACTTATTTCGAAACTCAACAATGTATTCCGGCATCAGGTTCCTTTCGAGTCCCTCAAACAGAGTTCGCAGTGGCAGCGAGGTTACACCTGCGTTGCCCTGGGTGCGCGCCGCCTTGGGCTGATTTATCCTACAGCTTCATGCCTGAGACAGCCGCGCTGGAATTTCACGATGTCAGCAAGCAATATCGCGGCTTCTTCCGCTCAGAGCGAGTGAAAGCTCTGGACCACTTCTCGCTGCGTGTGGAGCGCGGAGAGATTTTCGGCTTCCTCGGTCCGAATGGCGCCGGCAAAACAACGGCCATCCACATTGCCATGGGGCTGATGTTCCCGACATCCGGGAAGGGGCAGATGCTGGGAGCGCCTTTTGGAGACGTGGCGGCCCGCCGCCGCGTCGGGTTCCTCGGCGAAAACGTGGCCCTCTTCCATCGTCGCGCGGCCAAGCTGATTGAATTTTACGGCGCTCTGAACGGGATGCACGGCGCGCAGCTTCGCCGGCAAACCCTGGAAATGCTTAAGGAGCTCGAGCTGATGGCGGTGGCAAACCGCAATGTAGGCAAGTTCTCGCGAGGCATGGTGCAGCGCGTGGGACTGGCCCAGGCGCTGGTGAACAATCCTGACTTGTTGATCCTTGATGAGCCGACCTCCGCGCTCGATCCCATCGGCCGCGTCCGCGTGCGCGAGATTATTCGCCACGCTCGCGAAGAAGGAAAGACCATTTTTGTAAGCTCTCATCTGCTCTCTGAAATTGAGCAGATCTGTGACCGGCTTGCCATTGTGATTAAAGGCCGGGTCGTTCGCGTGGGCACCACGAGAGAACTGCTGGAATCTCAGGACCGTTTTGTCATTACAGCCACGGGGATTGATGCCCTGATGTTCGAGGGCTCCCGGCAGAATGGGCACGTGCAGATCACCGTTGCCGCGCCGCAGCAGCGCAGCACTATCGAGAAAATCTGGCTGGCGGGAGGCGCGGTCATATCCGTTCATCCCATCCGAAGGACCTTGGAAGATCTGTTCGTGGAGCTGGCGCACCAGAATGGTGGTTCGCGCAGCGAGGCCCCAAACAAAAAGGATGGGGCATGATTCACAAAGAAGCGAATGCCGGGTCACCACGATCATTTCCAGCCATTGCGGACCGAGGGGAGACTGCATGCTTCCAATTTTGCTGATGGCTGGGAATTACGTCCGCATGCAGTGGGTCACGCTGCTGGTCATGACGATTTACCTGGTGGGAATTGGCGGAGTATTTTCAGTACACCAGCAGAGCCAGGAGGTACTGTTTTTCCTGCGTTCGCAGCCGCTCTACGTCCTGTTCATCTCGTTGATGCTGGCTGTTCCGGCAATTGAAGCGGACCGAAAGTCGCGCCGCCTGCTGGCGGTGCTTTCCAAAGGAATCCATCGCTGGCAATATCTGGGAGGGATTCTCTGCGGTTGCGCCGTGATGACGGCGATTTTCAGTTTCTTGATCTGGGCCGCAGCTTACCGGTTGTGCATTCGCGGGGGCGACCCGACCCAGGGCTTGGGATTGCTTGCGGCAGCATTATTTACCTGCTGCGTGGCGGCATCGTCCGCAGGATTGCTGTATTCCACATTCCTGCATCCCCTGGTGGCGACAGGCGCGGCAACTATTACCCTCATTTTGCCCTTTGCGTTCGCAGGCGGGAAAACGGATGCCGGTTCGGCCAACCTTCTCTTCCCAGTGGCCGGGCTGGTGAATACCCTGGTCCGTTATGATTTCGGAACAGTTGATGGCCTTTGGGCGCTGATTGTAAGCGCCACAGTTGCGACAATCATATTCTGGATGATAGGAGCGGCAATCTTCGCCCGCCGCGACGTGACTATTTCACCGGAGTAGCCGGAGCCGACGCTTGCGTCGCCTCTGGAGAAGGACTGGGAACCAGCACCTTCGCAGCCCGGGTCTTGGGCTGGAGATCCAGCGCTGCGAGGCTGGCATGATTCAGCACCCGTCCCGGCACTACGCCCAACCAGATTGTGGCGATCGCGGCGATTACGAGGGCAAGGCGCATACTTGCAGAAGCGGGCGCTGGCGCTTCCGCCACCGTGGGCTCGCGCATGTACATCACGACGATCAGGCGCAGATAGTAGTAGGAAGCCACCGCGCTGTTCACAACGCCGATAATCGTCAGCCAGATCAGCGCGGTTGTGTGCGCCGCAGCCGAAGCTGAAAGTGCGGCGGTGAACACGTAATACTTGGCCAGAAAGCCCGCCGTGGCAGGAATTCCGATGAGGGACAGCAGGAAAATCGTCAGCGTGAACGCCAGCAGTGGCGAACGCTTGCCCAGCCCAGCGTAATCGTCCATGGTCACGTAGCGCTCGCCGGTGGAACCAAAGTGGCTGATCACCGCGAACGCGCCCACGTTCATGCAAGCGTAAGCAGCCGTATAAAAGACTGCCGCGGAGATGCCGATGTCGTTCCCGGCGGCAAACGCGACCAGCAGATATCCCGCATGAGCGATGGAGGAGTAGGCCAGCAGCCTTTTCACGTTGCCCTGGATCAACGCGCCCATGTTGCCTATCGTCATTGAGAGCGCTGCTGAAATCCAGATGAGCCAGAACCAATCCGTGCTGGTAGTCGCGAATAAGACGCGCAGCAGCACGGCAAATGCGGCTGCTTTGGGGCCGGTCGACATCAGGGCGACGATTGGCGCGGGCGCGCCTTCGTAAACGTCAGGCGTCCAGATATGAAACGGTGCCGCGGCCACTTTGAATCCCAAGCCGACGATCATGAGGGCGGTCGCCATGAACGCGAGCACTGAGAGATGCCCGGTGGATTGAACCTGCTGAGCGAGGGCGGCGGGAATGTCGAGGATCGTTGTGGTTCCTGTAGCCCCGAACATGAGCGCCACACCGTAAAGGAAGAACGCGGTGGCAAATGAACCGAGCAGGAAATACTTGATTGACGATTCAGTGCTCGAAGCAGTGCGGCGTCGATAGCCGGCGAGAATGTAAGTTGAGATGGAAGAGATTTCCAGCGCGATGAAAATCAAGACCAACTCGACAGCGGAAGACATCAGCGTCATTCCTACGGTACCGAAGAGGATGAGGCCATAATACTCACCGCTGTTTAAGCCCTGGGTTTCCAAATATTCGAGCGAAGCCAGAATGCAGACGGCGGAAATCGCAGGGATCAGGATATGAAAAAAGATGGCGAAATTGTCCACACGCACCATGCCGAACCAGCCGGGATCGCGGAAGGAAGCGTCGCGGGCCAGCCACGCGATTTGACAGAAGGTGGCCGCAATGGCCGCCAGTGTTCCGGCCAGCGAGAGCAGCCCCAAACCTTTGCGGCTTGCGCCGGGCTTCAACAGGGGATCGATCAGCATCACGGCGATGCCGAAGGCAGTAAGCACCAGCTCGGGCAGGATGCGAATGTAATCAACGGTGTGAATCGGGTTCATCTATTTCTGTCCTCCCGCCTGCATCGCGGGAGATGCGGTTGAAACTTGACTGGCCGTTGTGGCGTTCTGGGCACTATGAACGGCCGCAACGGCGGGGCTGATGCTCTTCATCCAGTAAGGCGAAACCACACCCATGATGATGGCCATCACAGCGACAGGCCAGAGCGAAATCTGTTCCCGGCCATCGAGGTCCGGAAGCTTTCTGTTGGCTTCACGCGTGATCTGGCCGTAGAAGACTTTCTGGTACATCCAGAGCAGATAGCACGCGCCCCAGATTACGCCGCTCGCGCCCAGGATGCCGTAGATGGCTTTGTCCTGGAACGCGCCGCTCAGAACCAGGAATTCGCCCACGAAACCGTTCATCAGAGGCAGGCCTACAGATGAAAGCACGGCGATGAGAAAGAACGTGGCATAAACCGGCATCGGCGTCGCGAGCCCGCCGTATTCTTTGAATTCGTACGTGTGCTTCCGCTCATAGAGCATGCCGGCCAGCATGAACAGCGCGCCGGTGGATATGCCGTGGTTCAGCATCTGGTAAACAGCGCCGTCGGTACCCGCCTGAGTGAAAGTAAAAATCCCGAGCACGACGAATCCCAGGTGGCTGACGGATGAATAGGCTATGAGTTTTTTTAGGTTCGGCTGCACCAGCGCAACCAGCGCTCCATAAATGATCCCGATGATGGCCAGCGTGTTGATCCAGGCCGCGTTGTGACGAGCCTGGACAGGGAACATGCCGACGTTGAAGCGCAACAGTCCATAGGTGCCCATCTTCAGCAAGACGCCGGCGAGCAGGACGGAACCGGCGGTCGGTGCTTCCACGTGCGCATCGGGCAGCCAAGTATGAAGCGGAAACAAAGGCACTTTCACGGCGAAGGCGATAAAGAAGCCGAGGAAAAGCCATTGCAATGCGGCCGCACTTACGGTCCCATGCATGCTGGAAAGATTGACCCAGTTGCGCAGAGTCTCGTAATCAAAGGTGCGGGCGTGCACCCAAAGCCAGATGATGGCGGCCAGCATGAAGACGGACGCAACCATCGTATAGAGGAAGAACTTCACCGAGGCATACACGCGCCGCTCATGGCCGTACATGCCGATAATCAGCGCCATGGGAATCAGCGTGGCTTCCCAGAAGACATAAAACAGGAACATGTCCAGGGCGAGAAACACGCCGATCATGGCTGACTCAAGAATCAGCAGCAGGACAAAGAATTCCTTGACGCGGTCGTGGATCGACTTCCACGAGACGAGCACACCCAGCGGCACCAGGAAAGCGGTCAAGATTGTGAGCCACATGGAGATGCCGTCGGCGCCAAGGTGATAATGGATGTCAACCGCGCCGACTTTGATCCAGCTGGTGTCGAGTTGGAATTGGAACCCGGCATGGTACTGGATGTGAATCGGCAGGTAAATGGAAAAGCCAAACGCAACCAGCGAAATGATGAGCGCCGCCCAGCGCAGAGCGCGGTCATTGCGCGGCATCAGCATGAGCAGGACCGCGCCAGCGGCAGGAATGAAGGTGACGAGGCTGAGAATGGAGGCGTTCATTTGCCCACCCCCATCCAGATCATGTAGGCAATCACAGCGGCGCCGCCCAGAGCGACCCAGGCTGCGTACGAGCGTATGTTGCCGGACTGCATTCGTCGCAGTTCGCCGCCAATGCCTTTGGAGGCAGAGCCCGCCCCGTTTACCAGGCCGTCAATGATGCCCTGGTCCACCCCACGCCAGAAGACGACGGTGGAAAGCGCCAAGAGGGGCTTGACGAAGAGCAAGCCGTAACCTTCATCGATGTAGTACTTGTGCAGCACGGTCAGATATATGCCGTGCATTCTGGCCGTGATGCGAGCGGGCAGCTCGGGACGCTTCTTATACAGATACCAGGCTATGAGCAAACCGATCAGGGCGACGACCACCGAGGTTGAAGCCAATGCCCATTCTTCCCCGGGATTCTCAGGCTGTTCCTCGCGTGGCTGTCCCGCGGCTTCACTCACGTGCTCCATTGCCGTCGGGCTGGTTGGTGCTCCGCTCTTGATCACGGGCGCAAGGAATTGTCCGAAATTGTTGGAGCCGTGCATGAATGCCGGAATCCCGACCCAGCCGGCCACAATCGATCCAATCGCTAAAACCACCAGCGGGCCCAGCATGACCCATGGCGATTCGTGGACCCCTCCGTGCCCGTGCGCCGGATCATCGCCATGGCCATGGCTGTGCGCGGCTGCGCCGTGACCCGCATGCGCGGGAGCCGTGGTTGCGTGCGCCTCTTCGCCGATATCAACCTTACCCAGACGAAGCTCGCCGTGGAACGTCATGAAATAAAGCCGGAACATGTAGAACGATGTCAGTCCGGCAGTAATGACTCCAATGACCCACAACACCTTGCTACCGTGCGGGCTGGAAAAGACCTGGCCCAGGATTTCGTCCTTACTGAAGAAGCCGGCGAACGGCGGAATACCCGCGATGGCCAGCGTGGCAGTGAGCATGACTGCGTGGGTCCAGGGAATCTTCTTCCATAGCCCGCCCATGCGCCGCATGTCCTGCTCCCCGCCGAGCGCATGGATCACGGAGCCGGCGCCGAGAAAGAGCAGCGCTTTGAAGAACGCATGCGTCATCAGGTGGAAAATTCCGGCCGAGTACGCCGCCACGCCGCAGGCCAGGAACATGTAGCCGAGCTGCGAGACCGTGGAATAGGCAAGAACGCGTTTGATATCGGTCTGGGCCATGCCCATGGTGGCGGCGAAAATCGCCGTAATACAGCCGATGATCGCAACTACTTCCAGCGCGTGCGGCGAGCGGCTGAAGATCGCATTCGAGCGAGCGATCATGTAAATGCCGGCTGTGACCATGGTGGCGGCATGGATGAGTGCCGAGACCGGAGTCGGGCCCTCCATGGCATCGGGTAGCCAGACGTAGAGTGGAACCTGCGCGGACTTGCCCGTCGCACCAACCATCAGGCAAAGTGCAATGATCGTCAGCAGGCCCCAGCCGGCTTCCACCGGCATGCCCGAAACGGCTTTGAAGACGCCGTCAAAGTTCAGTGTGCCGAAATGTTTGATCAGCAGGAACATGCCGATCAAGAAGGCGAAGTCGCCGATACGATTGACGATGAAGGCTTTCTTACCGGCGTCTGCAGCGGAGTCCTTCAGAAAGAAAAAGCCAATCAGCAGGTAAGATGCAAGTCCCACGCCTTCCCATCCAACGAACATGAGCAGGTAGTTGTTCGCCAGGACCAGCGTCAGCATGAAGAACATGAACAGGTTCAGATAGGCGAAGAAGCGATAGAAGCCGCCCTCGTGCGCCATGTAGCCGACCGAATAAACGTGGATCAGGAAGCCGACTCCGGTCACAACCAGCACCATGACGATGGAAAGCTGATCGAGGTAGAAACCGAATGGTGCGGAGAAGCTGCCTGCAGTGATCCAGGTGGCTACAGACCTGTTGTACGGCAGGCCCATGTGGAGCGCCTGCGTGATGGCCCAAAGCGCGTACGCGAACGATGCTGCTGTTGAGAGCAGGGCAACCGCGGAAACTACGGCGTTGTTGAAACGGCGGCCGAAAAGGCCATTGATGGCCGCTCCGGCAAGGGGCAGCAGAGGAATGACCCAGAGATGTAATGTGTCGGTCATAGTTTCAGCAGGTTCACCCGGTCAACGTTCAAAGTCTCACGCGTGCGGAACACGGCGATGATGATGGCCAGTCCTACAGCGGCTTCGGCTGCGGCCACAACCATCACAAAGAAGACGAACACTTGTCCGCTCAATGGCACAATCTTGTCGCTCACGGCGACGGCGTGTTGATTCCAGTAATTGGCAAAGGCCACGAAGGTCAGGTTCACGGCGTTGAGCATCAGCTCAATGGACATGAAAATGGTGATGATGTTGCGTTTGATCAAAAAGCCGAGAACGCCCAGGCAGAAGAGAATCGCACTCAGGATGAGGTACCAGGCGAGAGGAACCATTTAGCTCGACCTCCTTCCCAGAACCACCGCGCCCATGATGGCGATCAATATCAGGACTGAAGTGATTTCAAACGGCAGCAAGAAATTCTGGAAAAGCAGGCGCGCGATGTTGTGTGTGTCGCCGAAATCAGCTGTGTTAATCCGAATGCCCCCCAGACGCTGATTGTTGCTGATCATGATCCAGCCGACAAGACAGCCAAGCACGATCACTCCGGGGATGCCCAGCAGCAAAGCCACCTTGCTGCCGGTGCTGCGTTCTTCAACTCCCGCGTTCAACAGCATGATGACAAAGACAAACAAGACCATGATGGCGCCGGCGTAAACGATCACCTGAATCGCAGCAACGAACTCTGCTCCCAGCAGCAGGTAGATCAGAGCGAGCGAGGCCATCACAACCACAAGCGAGAGCGCGCTGTTGATCGGGTGTCGCTGGACCAGCAGGTTCACGGCGCCGGCCACGCAGATCAGCCCGAAAATGACGAACAGTATCTCGTGAACCATCTCTTACGCCCTCCAGGCCACGATAAAGCTGGTAACAATAATGTTGACGATGGCGAGCGGCAGAAGAAACTTCCACCCGAAGGCCATAAGCTGGTCATAACGGAAGCGCGGCAGCGTCCCGCGAATCCAGATGTACAGGAACATGAAGAAGAAAACCTTGAGCGCAAACCAGAAGACTGGCAGGAGCGACTGCACAATGGCGGGGGCGCTGTGCGGGATGGGGCCGCGCCAACCGCCGAAGAAGAGCAGCGTGGCCAGGCAAGCCACGGTGATCATGTTCATGTATTCGGCCATGAAGAACATGGCGAACTTCATGGCGCTGTATTCGGTGTGATAGCCGGCCACCAGTTCCGTTTCGGCCTCCGGCAAGTCGAAAGGTATCCGGTTGGTTTCCGCGTAAGCCGCCATCAGGTAAATGAAAAACGCGACGCACTGGGGAAAGATGTACCAGTGCGGCAGCCAGCCCCACCAGGGCGCCTGCCCCTGAGCGTCGACGATCTGGCGCAGGCTTAGCGTTCCAGAAAGGAGCAGCACTCCAACCAGGGAAAGCCCCAGGGCAAGTTCATAGCTAATCATCTGAGCGCTGGCCCGAAGCGATCCCAGCAGGGAATACTTGCTGTTTGAAGACCATCCGGCGAGAGCCACGCCATAGACACCGATCGAAGTCGCGCCAAGAATAATCAGAAGGCCGATATTGATGTCGCTCAAGCCGCCGTTGGCGTGTACGACTCCCGTGATCTGCAGCGCCGTTGTGGTGCCGCCGACCGTAATGGAGGGGCCGAAAGGAATGATCGCAATCGAAATGAGAGACATGGCCAAGGCAAGCATGGGCGCGGCGATGTAAAGCGCCTTATGCACGCTGTCAGGCACCATGTCCTCCTTGAGAATGAATTTGATCCCGTCAGCCAGCGGTTGCAGCAGGCCGAACGGGCCGACACGGGTGGGGCCCCAGCGATTCTGGATCCGGGCCACCAGCTTGCGTTCGAGCAATGTGGTGTATGCCACGCCCGTAAGCAGGATGAAGACCACTACCACGACCTTGATAACGGCGACGATGACGAAAGTTGTTATATCCACGTTTGGCTACACACAGCCGCTCCCCTCAGCGGCAACCTGCGATTTAGAGACTACGATTTTAAAAGTGACCACTTACTTGAAGAAACGTTCAGGTGCCATAGCCCTAATCTTTTCAATCCGCCATGACTTCCTTGTCCACCGGATTGGCGCGGCGGTTCTCGATCACCGAATTCAGCGTCTTCGAGTAACGACCCAGCGTTCCCGACGTAAACAGCGTGTCATTGCCCGGGACAATCTGCACGAGCGCGTCAACTGCTCCGGCGCGGCTCTGCTCGGCCGCGGTCACGTGTTCATCGCCGCCTGCGAGCAGATTCAACCTCGAGAATTGGTAGCCCGGGACCAGCCGCTGGATTTCATCCAAAATCGCCATTGAATCAAAAGGGCTGAGCCTCGGCTCCAGATTGTTGGCAGCCAGCCATACCGAATGGCGATCGGCTTCGCCGGACTGAGCGCCACGAGTTTGTCCCATGTCAGCGCGCACGCCTCCACCGAAAGGCACCAGCTTGTGAATGTCAGCGCCCATGCGCTCGGCCACACGTACGATGATCTCAAAATCACTACGTACTCCGGCCAGATCGCCTGCTTTCTTGAGCAACTGCAGATCGCCGCACGTGTTGGTGAAGGTTCCGGCCTTTTCATAGGCCGAAGCGGCAGGGAGGACGACCTCCGCAAGCGATGCTGTCTCCGTAAGGAACAGCTCCTGCGCCACCACGAATGTGTTTTTGAGCACATCCGGATCAAAGCTGTAGTCGGCCACCGGATTCGATCCAACGACGTAAAGCGCAGCCAAAGTTCCTAATTTGGCGGCGTCCATCATTTCACTCAGCGACATGGCTTTTGTGGGAGGCAGAACTCCCCACTCATCGGAGAATTTCTGTCCGGCCGCAATGGCCGTGTAGCCGGGCAGCAGGTCAGGGAAGAGCCCCATATCGGCAGCGCCGCGCGAGTTGGCGTAGTCACCCAGGCAGATGAATTTGGCATTGATTCCGGCCCCAAACTTCACCAGGGCAGCCACATCAGTGCCGCGCAGCTCTGAACCAAAAATGATAATCAGGTTTTGCTGGGCTTTCAGTTGCTCGCGAGCCTGCTTGAGCGCGTCGTTGGTCACGCTGGCACTGGTCAGCGCTCCAGCAGCCGCGTCATCGCCGTTGAGGAAGGCAATAAATTTGCCCTCACGTCCAGCGGGTATTTGCAAAAACGCGCTCGCCTGACGACGCAGCTTGATCGGCTGCGAGTTGACGATCGTAAGTTTTGCGCGATTCAGACGGACCGTACTCCGGATATTCCAGGCCAGCAGTGGATGCTGTTCTGTGGGATCGTTGCCGATTAACAGGATGGCGGGCGCGCTGAATACCTCCCGCATGGTCGCGGTCGCATTCTGTTTTCCGGCGACGGCGCGGGCGAATGCAGCGAAATCCGCGGTGCGATGGTGATCAATGTTATTGGTACCCAGCACAGTGCGGGCGAATTTCTGCAGCAGGTAGTTTTCTTCGTTCGTCGTGCGGTTGGAGCCGATTACGCCAATCGCCTGCCCGCCCTTGCTGTCACGAATTTCACGCAGCCGTTTGCCCGCATGATCGATGGCTTCTTCCCAGGTGACCGGTGTAAGCTGCCCGTTTTTGCGCAGCATCGGCTGGCGCAGGCGTGCGGGATGGTCAAAATAATCGAATGCGTAGCGTCCCTTAATGCAGAGGAAGTCGCCGTTGATACCGCTTTTATCGCGGTTATCGCCGCGCACAATGTCCATGCCGGTATCGGATCGCCGCACGCCCAGCGTGGTTTTGCAGCCGTCGCCGCAATGGGTGCATATGGTGCCAACGTGGTTCATCTCCCAGGGACGCGTCTTATACCGGTATGCGCCCGAGGTAAGCGCCCCCACGGGGCAGATATCGATGCACATCCCGCATTCTTCGCATTCGAGATGATCGTCGCGGTTGGGAGCGATGACGGAACCTGACCCGCGGTTCTGGATGCCGAGAGCCCACACGTCCATGCCTTCGCCACAGACACGCACGCAGCGGTAACAGAGAATGCAGCGCGGACGGTCGAAGTACACCACCGGAGACCATTGCTGCTCTTCTTTGTGCAGCTTGCCTTCCATGTAGCGCGATTCCGCTGCGCCATATTTGAAGGTCATGTCCTGCAATTCGCATTCGCCGCCGGCATCGCAGACAGGGCAGTCGAGTGGGTGGTTGCCCAGCAGGAGCTCGATCATTGACTTGCGCGCCTGGCGCACCTCGTCGGAGTCGGTGGTTACCACCATGCCGTCGGTGATGGGAACGGTGCAGGCGGTCTGGAGCTTGGGCATTTTTTCAATGCGCACCAGGCACATGCGGCAGGCGGCTTGCAGGGACAGACCGGGGTAGTAGCAGAATGATGGAACTTCAATGCCCACAGCCTTGCAGGCCTCGATCAGAAGCGTGCCCGCGGGAGCGGTAATCTGTTTTCCGTCGACGGTGATGGTAACGCTCTTGGCTTCAGCCATGGTTTCCTAAACTCAATGTTGGCTGCTCGTTTCCAGCAGCTTTGTTCGGACTTGCTTCTAGCCCAGCTTCAAAGTCTTCCTGATTTCCTCAATTTGCGCCGCATGGCGGTTCGCATGCATAGCCATTGCAACGAGCATTTCACAAATGCTGACCATCCCTGCGGCTGGATGGGGATGTTTTACCTCGCTGGCACGCAGATCTTCCGTGTGCTGCTCAAGGAACCGGATTACACCCGCCCGCGTAGCTTTAAATTGCTCAGCAGCCTCCGCCAGAGTGGCAAACCGACCGATGGGCCTGGCTCCTTCAGGAGATTCCATTTTATGAGTGCGGTTTGGAATCATCTGCAGGAACGCATGTTCGCGATTCGGCGCATCGCCTGCCCGGGGAATGCGCTGAGTACTGATCAGTTTGAGTTGGATCGTCTCAGCCGTCGTCAGGTGCTCAACCGTATCCAGCACGGACCAGCGGTCGGCAGCGGGCTTTAAGCGGCTTTGTTCTTCTGTCACACCGGAAAAACTATTCAAAAAAATCTCACGGGACTGCTGCAAGATCGTCAGCAGGAACGGCTTGTCGATGACCAACGATGTAGCTGGACTTGGCTGTGTACTCATTCCTAGTGGGCTCCTACCAGGGGAAGCTCAGAGATCTTACTGTCGGGCTCGAAGGGGCATGGCTTGCCTTCAAGGTGGTCCTCAAATTCGCTGCGCCACTTGTCCACGATGGACATGGTCGGAATGGCGGCAGCATCGCCCAGCGGACAGAAGGTCCGGCCAAGCATGTTCTGCGCCAGATAACGAATGTTATCGATGTCTTTCTTTAATCCGCCGCCATTGTGGAAGCGGGTGAGTGTCTTCTTGAGCCAGTCTGTGCCCTCACGGCAGGGAATGCACCAGCCGCAGCTCTCATGTTGATAGAACTTCATTACGCGAAGAGCGAATTTGACCATGCACGTCTGATCATCGAGGATGACGACTCCGCCGGATCCCAGGAACTCGCCGCGTTTGGAGAAGGAATCAAAATCCAGATTGATGGCTTCCGCTTCTTCGGCAGTGAGCAGGAACGTGGACGAGCCGCCCGGAACCACAGCTTTCAGCTTGCGGCCATTGGCGATGCCTCCGCCGACGTCGTAAATGAGCTTCTTCATCGGATACCCAAGCGGCAGTTCATAAACGCCCGGCTTATTCACGTGCCCACTGAGGCAGAACAGACGTGTGCCGCCGTTTTTAGGCGGACCGAAATCGGCAAATTTCTGTCCGCCCATAAGAATTATGTGCGGAACAGAGGCGAGCGATTCTACGTTGTTGATGACCGTAGGACCTCCCCAGAGCCCGACGACCGCGGGGAACGGCGGCCGGATGCGAGGAATGCCGCGCTTGCCTTCAAGCGATTCCATCAGCGCCGATTCTTCTCCGACCTCATAAGCTCCAGCCCCGGTGTGCCAGTAAACTTCAAAATCCTTGCCGCTGCCGAAAATGTTTTTACCCACAAAGCCTTTCGCGCGAGCATCGGCGAGAGCCTTGCGCATAATGTCCACAAGGTAGCGGTATTCCCCACGGATATAGACGTAGCCGATCTTTGCACCTACGGCGAGCCCGGCGATGATCACGCCTTCGATGACGGCATGAGGGTCGTGCTCCAGGATGAGGCGGTCTTTGCAGGTGCCGGGTTCGGATTCGTCGCCGTTAACCAGGATGTATTTGGGCTTGTCAGATTGCTTCGGCACGAAGCTCCACTTCATGCCGGTGGGAAAGCCGGCTCCGCCGCGTCCGCGCAAATTCGAGGTCTTGACCTCATTGATGATGTCGTCCGGCTGCATCTGCAGCGCCTTCTGCACGGCCTTGTAGCCGTCGAGCTTCAAATAGGTCTCGATATCGGCTGCGCCCTTGCCAAAGCGCTTCGACACGACGCGAATTTCATCAGGATGAGACGTTAGTTCAGCCATTAGACTCCATGCCCAAGCTTACAAGTGCCAACAATGCCAAAATTGCCAAAGAATCCAAATTGAAAGCTTACCGGCGGCGCTTTGCGGTCTGCCGGGAAGCGGTGAAAATCGCGGTCAGTTCCCGAGCCTCTTGCAAAAGAGCTTCGAGCCTTTCGTTTTTCACGATCTTTAAATCCGAAAGTAGTTCAAGCCAGAAGACGGATTCATCTGCCTCTTCGGTCACGACTGCAATTTTCGAGATGAAGTCCGCCCGGGATCTTGCGTGGCAGGCCGAGCGGTAATTAGCTCCAACCGAGGTACCACATCTCAGCAACTGAGCCCCAATGATCTGAGCCTCTTTCGCTTGTGGGAGCGCCTGGAACAGATGAATAACACGAATGGCAAAATCCTTTGTACGTTCTTTTAATTTTTCTGTTCTGCCGTCCATTTCACTCCATCTCTGCAGTCGTTCAGGCTATTTACCTCATGCCACTTTGGATTTGGGCAATTTTGGCATTGCTGGCAATTCTTCTACTGCTTCTCTTTTTTGCGATATGTCTCCAAAACCGCATCCATTTTTTGCGGCGTTAAGTTCTCGTGAAAGTCGTAATTAACCTGCACGGCCGGCGCCCAACTGCATGCGCCGATACATTCGACCTCCTCGAGAGAAAACGTGCCGTCCGCAGTTGTTTGCTTGTGGCCGATGCCCAGAGTCTTTTTGCAATGCTCAAACAGCTCGTCGGATCCGCGCAGCATGCAGCAGATATTGGTGCACACCTGGACGTTGTATTTTCCCGCGGGTTTAGTCCGCAACATGGAGTAGTAGCTGATCACGTTGCGTACTTCGAGTTCGGTCAGGCCGGTCTTTTTGGCGAGATGCGCAATGACTTCATCGCTCACGTACCCGGCTTCGTCCTGGCTGTAGAGCAGCATAGGGACCAGAAAAGACCGGCTCGTCGGGTACTCTTTCATCTTCTCGTCAAAGAATTTATCCAGCTTCTCAGAAATGGGCGCCATTAGCGATCGATCTCCCCGAGAACGATATCAATGCTCCCGATTGCGGCGACGGCGTCGGCGATGAGCGCGCCTTCGCACATCTTGGAAAGTGCCTGCAGGTTGGCGTACGAAGGAGAGCGCATGTGGACGCGCATGGGCTTGGCCGTGCCGTCGCTCACCACGTAGTAGCCCATTTCACCCCGAGGTGATTCGATCGCCTGGTAAACCTCGCCCGCCGGAACCGTGAATCCTTCGGTCACAATCTTAAAGTGATAGATGAGAGCTTCCATCTGCGTTTTCATCTTTTCACGGTCGGGAAGCACTACTTTGGGCGCCTCAGCTTTGATTGATCCCGAAGGCATTCCTTCAAGCGCCTGTCTGCAGATCTTCTGAGATTCGCGGAGTTCCTGCACGCGGCAGATGTAACGCGCCCAGACGTCGCCATCGGTAGCAGTCGGGACCTTGAATTTGAAGTTCTCATACCCGCAGTACGGCATGTCGCGACGAAGATCCCAATCCACGCCACTGGCGCGCAGGGAAGGTCCAGTTACGCCGAGGGCGAGCGCGTCTTCTTTGCTGATCTTGGCTACGTTCTTGAGGCGATCTATGAAAATGCGATTGCCGGTCAGCAGGTTCTCGTATTCATCCACACGCTCGGGGAAAACATCAACGAACTTTTTCACCGCTGCAAAAAATCCGATAGGCGGTTCCATCGCGAGCCCGCCGATGCGGAAATATGAGGTCATCATCCGCTGGCCCGAGACCATTTCGTAGATCCGCAGCAAATCCTCGCGTTCCCGGAAACAATACAGAAATACGGACATGGCGCCGATGTCCATCGCGTGCGTACCCAGCCAGACCAGGTGCGAACTGATGCGTTGGAGCTCGGTCAGGAGCACGCGCATCCAGACCGCGCGCGGCGGGATTTCCATGCCCAGAAGCTTCTCCACCGCGAGCACGTAGCAGAGATTGTTGACCATCGGGCAGAGATAATCGATGCGATCGGTGAGCGGAACCACCTGCTGATAAAACTTGGCTTCGCAGGTCTTCTCAATGCCGGTATGCAGGAAGCCGATATCCGGCACCATGCGCACGATAATTTCGCCATCGATCTCCAGCAGCAGGCGCAGCACCCCGTGAGTTGATGGATGCTGCGGCCCCATGTTGAGGACCATGGTGCGATCGCCGGTGGTGTCGACAACAGGATTGGCGGTGAGATGCCCCATTTAACGGAATCCTTCCACGGGATAATCTTTGCGCAGCGGGTGCCCTTCCCAGTCTTCAGGCATCATGATGCGGCGCAGGTAGGGATGGCCCAGGAAGCGGATCCCGAACAGGTCAAAAATCTCTCGCTCGAAAAAGTTTGCTGAAGGCCAGACCGGCGTGACAGATTCAATCACCGGGTCCTCGCCGCTGAGTTTCACCTTCAGGCGCACGCGCTCTTTGCGGCTGATGGAGAGCAGGTGGTACGCAACTTCAAACCGCGGCTCGCGAGGATAGAAATCGGCGCAGGTTACATCCGAGAGGAAGTCCGTTACCTTTTGTTCTTTGAGGTGCGTTATCGCATCCCTGATACTTTCTCGCACAATGTAAATCGAGAGCTCGTCGCGGTCGAGCTTTGCCCCTGCTATGGCGGCTGAGTTCCACCCGAGCAGCGAAGCCACTACAGCCCGGTCTTTCAGTTGATCAAGGTCGGTAATTGCGGGCGCAAAGGGCATTAGCCTTCACTCCTGTCCGGTTTGTTCCAGTCGAGGGCGCCCTTTTTCCAGATGTAAAAGAAGCCAACCAGCACCAGCCCGATGTAGATCAACATCTCCCAGAAACCAAACATCTTCAGGTCCCGTGCGATTACGGCCCAGGGATAGAGGAAGACGGCCTCGACATCGAAGAGGATGAAGAGCATGGCAACCATATAAAACTTCACGCTGAAGCGCTGCTGGGCGTCACCGGTGGGCTGAATGCCGCATTCGTAAGCGGTGTTTTTAGCTCGGGTCCACTTATGCTTGCCGAGCAACCAGGAAAGGGTCACCATGACCACGGCGAGCCCAATGGCTACAACCACCTGAATCAGCAACGGGATATAACGGGCAAAGTAATTGTTGTCCGGCATGAAAGGGCCTGTATATAATGCGCGTCAATCAGTGGCTAAACATTCGAATGTAATTTCCATCAGCAGGGGTGTCAAGCCCTTGATTTTCCACTAAGTTAATGATCGTGAATTGGCAATTCATAATGGCGGCATCCGGGCCGTTGCACGGACGCACATGGCTATCGCTTTGTCTCCAGGATGCACGGGATTTATGACCATTTTCGGCTTCAACACTGATGTAAAACTCGGAGACACCGTTTATCACGTCCAGAGCGAGGCACGCCAGCGGGACATGTTGATGCAGACGCTGGTATTTGTAAAGGGACAGTGTGTGGGCAAACGAGCTGTTTCGTATGCTCAAAAAATGGCGGAGCCAGATTTTTCCGAGCAGGCCATGCACGAGTTGCTTAAAAGCCAGCACAAAGCCGTGTTGGATGCCATTCAACAGGGCCGCATCGAGTCGATTCTGGCTGGCGACAGCAGCATTCAGGATGTTGGCGAAGGCGGGCTCACTTTGAACTGGACCAATCCGGCACAGCCGCCACAAGGAGCAACGGCGTCCATGTCCTTTCAAGTCCTGCACGAGGGAAAAGCTGTGCATGGAGCTGACATTTCTGTTTCCGAAAGTACGCCTGCCAGTGCTCCCGCCATTTCCAGCGCCACAACGGATGCGCAAGGAGATGCGTCCCTGAGTTTCCCCTTGACGGAGCAGATGTTGGCTGACGGAGTAATCGTGCGCGCTTCGCACCAGGGGAGATCTGCGACTCGAAAATTCCGCTTCAAGAAATGATGGCAGTCAAGGACGTGCGTGGCGGGAATTTACTTCTTCAATTCCAGGCATGCCACGGCTCCGGCGCCGGCTGGACATCCCGGCCAGGGTGTATCCGAGTGAAGATCAAAGTACGGAGCGTCAGCCGCGTTTTCGCGCGTTGATGATTGCCAGCCTTCGCTTTCCGTGTAACGAAAAAATTTCACATCATATCTGGCCGGCTGAAACGTGGCGATGATGCGATCCACCATAACCGAGTCAAAGACCTGGAGCCAGCTTCTGAGTTGGTACTTCCCAAAAGGAACACTGATCAGGCACGAGCCGCCCGGCTTAAGCACTCGATGCATTTCATCCACCGCCGCCAGATAGGCTTCAGGATCTCGCTCGGCGGCGGGTCTCTGATCGTACATGCGCGTATCAAGACCGACGTGCTCGAGTACGGAAAGGCAGACCACGACGGAGAAGGTACGGTCACGAAAATACATATTGCGAAGATCGCCGAAAACGTACGAAATGCGATCGCGCCAATAGCACTCGGCCTCAGGAGCCAGCGTGAAAATGGTAATGCTTTTGTCGCGCAGCCCCGGATGCGAAAGTATCAAGCGATGATTTAACGTTGATCCTGCATCCAGTAGATCCGCCGAACCCGCAGATAAGCGTGAAATCATCCATGGATATTCCACCAGCCGCTCATCCAGCCAGCGGCCATAGCCAGGAGGAAGCTGCTGAGGATTAAAGGGATGCTTGAGCGTGCGGCGAAGGACGCGCTGCTTGTAATGCCCGTACCAGCGATGGTTGGAGTGATGTCCCGGAGATAGGCGAAACAGCCCGCTTTTGATGGCCCCAATCACAGTCTTACGCCCCGCAGGCGCTTCATCGTACCACTGAAGCAAAATAATCGGGACGCGGGTAGGATTGAATTTACAACTTCAGATGTCTAGACCAGAGCTTCCCAAAACGGACGCAATCGTGGTTGGCGCGGGACCTAACGGGCTTGCAGCCGCCATCCGCCTGGCCCAAGCAGGTCTGTCTGTGGTGGTGCTGGAGGGATCCGAGGTCCCTGGAGGCGGAGTACGGTCTGCGGAGTTAACCCTTCCCGGCTTTGTACACGACGTTTGCTCTTCGGTGTATCCAATGGCGGTCTGCTCCCCTTTCCTCAGCACCCTGCCTTTGTCAGAGCACGGGCTGGAATGGGTCACTCCGCCAGCTGCGGCTGCGCATCCTTTCGAAGATGGGACCGCAGCCCTGCTGCACAATTCGCTGATGGACACGGTTGAAGCCCTGGGAAGGGACGGCCCTGGTTACCAGCGGCTGGTCGGGGATCTAGTGGCCCATGGGCGTGATCTGTTTGCTGCAGCGCTGTCGCCGATTACAGCATTTCGCAAGCCCTTGCTGATGGCCGGTTTCGGACTGCGGGCCATCCGTTCAGTAAGGATGATCGCGAGGGCCTATTTCCAAACTGAGCGGGGCCGGGGGCTGTTTGCCGGCATTGGCGGCCATTCCATGCTGCCGCTGGAAAAGCTGACTACAGCGGCGCCGCCCCTGGTGCTGGCGATCGCAGCGCATGTTGCCGGATGGCCGTTTGCACGTGCCGGCTCGCAGCAGTTAACCGCCGCACTTATCTCATATCTCAAATCGCTGGGCGGGCAGGTAGTTACCGGCTGGCGTGTAGAGTCATTGGACCAGTTGCCCCCGGCGCGAGCTGTGCTGCTGGATGTCACACCGCGCCAGTTACTGGCCATTGCTGGGCCAAAATTACCGGAAGGTTATACGCGAAAGCTGGGGAAATATCGCTACGGCATGGGAGCGTACAAGATTGATTGGGCGCTGAGCGAACCTGTGCCATGGGCCGCGGCCGAGTGCAAGCTCGCGGGGACGGTCCATCTTGGCGGGTCATTGGACCAGATCAGTCATTCGGAGCGGCAAGCTTGGGACGGGAAGGTCTCAGATCGCCCGTATCTTCTTTTTGCTCAACCCACCTTATTCGATTCAAGCCGGGCTCCGGCAGGCCGCCATATTGCCTGGGGATACTGCCATGTTCCGAATGGATTCAGAGGAGATCTGGTGGAAACCATTGAAAACCAGGTGGAACGCTACGCTCCGGGTTTTCGGCAGTGCATCCTTGCGCGGTCGGTAATGGGGCCGGAGCAGTTGGAGGAACGTAATCCGAACCTGGTGGGCGGCGACATTGGAGGTGGAGCAGTAACCCCTGCCCAGCTTTTCCTTCGCCCAACTGCTGGCCTCTATCGAACGCCGCTTAGGCAAATTTATCTTTGTTCTTCTTCAACTCCGCCAGGTCCGGGAGTCCACGGGATGTGCGGCTATTTTGCCGCGGAAGCCGCGCTCGCCGACCTAAGATAATTTCTTCCCATCAAAGCCAGTCCGGGAATGCACTATTAGATAAGATAGTTGTTCCGGTGGGGTTGGGGCGCGTGTCTAAATCAGACAGGTAGAAAGTCGGCGGGGCGGAACTTGTTGGCGAGGGGCTGCCCCGAAGAAAAGAAACCACTTAGAATGGTTGTAAGGAGTGTCAAATGGTCAACGGTATCCCCCACCGTCGCTTTTTCCAAATTATATATCTTGCGGCAGCGAGCCTCCTGGCGGCGGGTTCCATCGGTTGCGGAGGTTCGGCGCGAGGGAGCACAGGTGGCCCCACGCCCACTCCCACTCCTGTAGTCTCGCCTTCGCCCACCCCGACACCAGGCGCGGCAGGCACCCTCTCGATGGCAGTTGGAAGTGCAACCGTGCCCACCGGCGGAATCTTCCAGTACCAACTTTTATTGACGGAGCCCAAACCGATCGGCAACGGAACCACCCGTCCCAATATTCCTTCCGGTCCAGTGGGTCCTGTCCGCGGTGTTGCGGTTAATGACAGCTCCGGCCAGGCGGTTGGGATTGCTGTGATTAATGGCACGACTATGGGGATCAGCATCAACTCTCCCGGCGCATCTCTCGGTACTGATATCGATTATCCGCTGCTGGTTTTGACGATGCCGGTAGTTGCAACCTCTGGACAGTTCCCGATGACCATGGATCCGTCTTCAACATTCTTTAACGGCAGCAATGAGTATTCAATCCTGGAGAACGCCCCGGGCAGTTTGAACATTGGCGGAACTATGTCCATCACGGATGTGATACCGGGCGGAGGGCCGATGGCACCGGGCGATACCGTGAGAATCCTGGGGATGGGTTTTAACGCGGATACCAAAATTCAGATGAACAACGTGAATCTCGGCGCCACGAACCTTGTCTCTTCCACAGAGGTCGATGTCACTATCGCGTCGTTGTGCAAGCCTGAAGTGAACCCTTGCCAGCCGGTGGCCTCGCTGCCATTGGACGGAGATCGTATTCGCGCCATCAACACCAATAGCAATGAAACAGTGGAGTATTTTTCTTACGACCGAACAGATGACGCCCCCGGGAGCTCCAACAATTCGCTGGTGAACCTGGTGCATCCGATGTTTTCGCAGCAACATTTTGTGACAGGCACTTTCCCCTTCAAGGCAGGGGGATCGCAATTCACGGGTATTGCGCTCCAGAACACAGACGCATCCACGGGCGCCACCGTGCAAATCGAGCTTCTGGATGCAAACGGCAATTCTGTGGCCTCGCCTGCCGCGGTTCTCCTTGTGGGCGCGCGCAAGAAACTGGTGCGTGACATTGCAGATCTGTTCACCGGCATTCCCTCCAGCGCAGTTACAGTGAAAGCTACCGTTACGACCGGGCCGCCAGTGAAAATGCTGGGCATGCTCGGTGATACGTCCAGCCGCAGTGTGGTTCCCGTGGTCGTGACAGGACAATAAGCGGATCAGGCTGGAATCCCTGCGATTCGCAAACAACAGCGGCTGCAAAATGCAGCCGCTTTTTCGTTCTGAGCAGTTGTTCTTTACTGCATTGGAGGAGTAGTACCACTCGGTGGAGTTGTGGTGCTGCTCGGAGAACCCGTCCCTGAAGGCGGTGTGCTTCCGGGCATATTGCTGGAAGGCATGTTGCTCGGCGGGAGCGTACTCGGAGTCACTGTACCTGTACTCGGCGTGGTGCCGGGTGCGCACGGGCCTGCTACAGTCGCCGATGTTCCAGTTGTACCGGTCGCGCTCGGTGTAGAGCTTCCCATCGTGGTGGAGGGAGTGCTTCCTGCGCTGCTGCTGCCGGTCGTAGAGCTACCAGTGCTGCTCGCCCCCGTCGTGCTGGTTCCTGTGCCAGAGGTGCCATTGGGCACGCACGTTCCAGTTGTAGTGGCCGTGGTTCCGCCAGGAGTAGCGGTGGAACTCGGCGTAGTTGTCGTCGATGTACTCGGACTTGTCGTGGTGGACTGGCTCGGAGTCGTGGTGGTTGACTGGCTTGGGGTGGTGGTTGTTGTTTGTGAAGGTGTTACTCCGGTCGCGCTAGGCGTTCCCGTAGTAGTTGAAGGCGTTGTCGATGTAGCTGAGGGTGTCGTTTGAGTACTGGAAGGCATCCCTGTTGCTGCCGCGCCGCCCGGAGCTGTTGCTGTGCTACCGGTTGTTCCTGTGCCGCCCGGCGCTCCAGTGGTTTGCGCGGCCGCTACTCCCATAGCGAGCGTGAGTATAAAAGATGCCCATAAGGTCTTATTCATCGAGATTGCTCCTTGGCCCGGCCTGATTGGCCGAAGTTTTTGCTCCTTGTCAATCAGTTGCTTTCTTAGTGGGATGCCTTTCGAGGTCGGCCAGGATGGCATCTGTTGGCCCCGGCGCACGGTTACCGTACAATGATCGGCGTCTCAAACTGCAAGATGCTTTAGGTTTTGAAACGGGCGGCTGTGTGCAAGCCGTGTTCATGGGAGACGTTTTGAGTCGAGCTACAGCATTCTTTAGGATTGTTTCCATTCGTGCACTCTTAACCCGCACGGCTTCACGATTGACGAACGCGCCTAGCCCAGGAAGACTCACTTTGGCGCTCGCGTTTGCTTTTTTCGCTGTGCTGGCACTTGCCCAGTCTCAGCAGCAGCCGCAGCAGGACGAGGATCTTTCGGCTGACGAAATCATTCAGATCTTGCAGGAAAATCCTGACCTTCTTGCCGAAGCCAAGACGGAAATTGTGCAGCAGCTTCAATCCCGCGGCTATCCCGTAACCGAAGGCGAAATTACGGACCAGCGACTCTTTGATGAGATCCGCTCCGATGATCGCGCTCGCCATGCCATGAGCGATGCACTGAAACAGCGCGGATACGGCGTGGACCAGACAGGGCAAGCCACAAATCAACAGCAAGGGCCTGCCGCTCAGCCCTCGCCGCAAGGGAGGCAGCGAGGAGAAGCGGCGACGGGGCAGATGGGCAGAGGCACTGCTGAACAGGCTGGCTCTGAACGCAGGCCGGGGCAGGAAAGAAGAGAACCCGGCGAAGGTAGGCCACCGCAGAGCGAGTATCCCCTACGTAATCTCCCGGCGATGCGCGACCTCTACAAGCAGGCGGTGAATCCACCCGAGAAACTGGAACGTTTCGGCGCAGCTCTGTTTCGCAACAGCATAGCTACCGATGAAAAGGGCGCGCAGAAAGCACCGGCCGATGTCCCCGTTGGTCCTGACTACGTTATTGGCCCCGGCGATGAACTGGTTGTGGAGTATTGGGGCCGCAGCACGCAGCGCCTGCAACTGACCGTGGATCGTGAGGGTCGCATCATCTTGCCAGAAGCAGGAGGGCTGGTGGTGGCCGGGCGGACGCTGAGAGACGCGCAAGAGAGAATCCAGCAACTGCTTGCCCGGCAATTCAAAGACATCACGGTGGACGTTACTCTGGGCAAATTGCGCGCTGTGCGGGTCTATGTAGTTGGCGACGTTAAGAACCCCGGCGCTTATGACATCAGCTCTCTCTCCACACCATTGAGCGCTTTGATTGCGGCCGGCGGTCCGACCGACAGCGGCTCCTACCGGCTGGTGAAACATTTTCGGGGTAAAAATCTGGTTGAGGAAGTAGACCTCTACGACCTGATGCTTAAAGGCGTCACCACAGCACAAGCCCATCTCCAATCCGGCGACAGCATTCTGGTTCCTCCTGCGGGACCGCAGGTGACGGTTGCAGGAACGGTGCGGCGTCCGGCGATTTATGAGCTGCACAATGAACAGACGCTCGATCAGGTCCTGGACCTG
This sequence comes from Candidatus Acidiferrales bacterium, assembly GCA_035553195.1. Classification (GTDB taxonomy): domain Bacteria; phylum Acidobacteriota; class Terriglobia; order Terriglobales; family Acidobacteriaceae; genus Angelobacter. The sequence goes on along the minus strand of DATNDP010000003.1, from coordinate 15,359 downwards.
GCCGGCGGAGTTCCTGTGTCAGGCTCGCTGAGCACAATCAAAGTGGAAAGAATTGTCGCTCATGAACGCAGGGAAATGCTCAGCTTGAATGTTCCTGCGGGCGATCCGCCGTCAGATGACTCCTTCAAACGAGTGCAGATCAAAGATGGCGACACCATCACTGTTTCGCCGATTTTGCCGTACAGCAATGAAACTGTGTACCTGCAGGGGCACGTCTTCCGTCCGGGAAAATATCCTTACCGCCAGGGAATCAAGGTCACGGATATTGTTTCCTCCTATGATGATCTACTGCCGGAATCCGCGGACCGCGCGGAAATCGTTCGCCTCCATCCGCCGGACATGAATCCCGAGGTGATCGGGTTCAACTTGCGCGAGGTGCTGGACAAGAAGGCTACGGCTCCAGCCCTGCAGCCCTTCGACACGATCCGTGTCTTCGGACGGTATGAGAGCGATGCGCCCAAGGTATCCATTTACGGCGAGGTGATGCGTCCCGGTGAGTATCCGCTTTCCGAGCGCATGAGCGCGGCGGATTTGTTGCGGCTGGCCGGCGGGTTCAAACGCAGCGCGTTCCGCGATTCTGCTGATCTCTCCAGCTACTCCGTTGTTAATGGCGAGAAAGTGGAGCTCGATCACCGTGAAATTCGCATGGCGCGGGCGCTTGCGGGCGAGCCAGACACCGATGTTGTCCTCAAGCCCGGCGATGTGCTGACCATTCGCCAGATTGGCGGCTGGGCGGATATTGGCGGAGCCATCAACGTGACCGGAGAAGTCCTGCATCCCGGCCGCTATGGTATTCAGAGCGGAGAACGCCTGAGCTCAATTATCAAACGCGCCGGCGGCTTCCGCGAGGATTCCTATCCTTATGGAGCGATTCTTGATCGCGCTCAGGTGCGAGAATTTTCCGCCAAGAGCCGCGATGAGATGATCTCCAAACTGCAGGACCAATCGGCTGGCGGACCGCGTCCGGCTCTTTTCTCTCCGGCTAACCGCCAGAACCAGCAATTGATCGAGAAACTGCGGCAGATTGCACCCAGTGGCCGGCTCGTGGTCCACATTTCGAGTGATGTTTCAAAGTGGGAAGGCACAGATGCAGATTTGGAAGTCCGTCCCGGCGATTCTCTGTTCATTCCCAAGCGGCCAAACTTTGTGATGGTGGCCGGTCAGGTCTATAGCCCCACGGCGATCACTTTCAGCCAGGGTAAGCATGCAGGCTGGTATTTGCGGCAGGCTGGTGGTCCAACCAGTACGGCGAACAAGAAAGACATTTTCGTGATACGGGCTAACGGAACAGTTGTTGGCAAGGGCTCAGGACAGTGGTGGTCAGGGAACGTGATGAGCACGATCCTGCAACCTGGGGACACCATCTACGTTCCTGACAAGGTAGGCGGAAGCGGAATCTTCAAGAACATCGGCCAATCGGTGCAACTGCTCACTGGTGTGGCAGTGGCCGTAAGCGTGATCCGAACTTTCTAACGGGGACATGATTTGATCTCACGAGCACGCAACGGCATGGTATCGCTTGTCTTGCTGTTCTGTCTGTCTTGGCCCGTTTGCTTGCAGGCCGAAGAGAGCGGCGGCAAAAGCATCCCTGAGCCGCGACAGCAGACAGCGACAAATACCCAGAGGAGCACGTCCGCGAACGACGAGCATCCGGCCACAGCCCTGCCTGGCCCCTTTTTCAAGAACGTTCTTTACGATCAGAAGACCATCTGGACCAGTCCTTTCAAGGCAAGAATCGAGGATCTGAACTGGATTGTGCCGGTAGTTGGATTCACGGCTGGGATGATCAATGCGGATGCTGAACTTTCCTCACGCATCGATGCTACCGGAACCTTTTCTCGTCACGCCGGCACTATTTCGAATGCCGGACTCGCAGCCGCCGTAGCCGGAGGCGGAGGTCTCTATCTGCTCGGCAAAGTTCGAAGTGACGATCACCAGACGGAAACTGGGATCGTCGCCGGCGAGGCCGCCGTAAACAGCGTAATTGTCGCAGAGGTCCTGAAGACGATCATGCGGCGTAATCGCCCAAAGGACGACAGCGGCAAGGGAGATTTTTTCAAAAACGGCTCAATCTTGAACTCATCTTTTCCCTCGGTCCATTCGATTGTGACGTGGTCTATTGCCAGCGCCGTGGCCCACGAATACCCCGGGCGCCTCACGCAAACGTTTGCATACGGGCTTGCTACGGGCGTGAGTCTTGCCAGGGTATATGGCAAGGACCATTTTCCCAGCGACGCGATCGCGAGCGCCACAATGGGCTGGTTGATCGGGCGGGAAATCTACGCTGCGCACCATCGTCCCGATCTCCCGGGAGGAGGCTACGGAACTTTTCACAGCAGTACCGCCGATGAGTCGCCCTCTGCCGACTCGCAGTTCTCGCCTTACGTTCCGCTGGACAGTTGGGTGTACCCGGCTTTGGACCGGCTCGCCGGGCTCGGAGTGATCAACAGCAACTTTGCCGGGCTGAAGCCGTGGACACGGGCCGAGTGTGCGCGCCTGCTCGAAGAAGCCGAAGGTTCCATCGATGAGGATTCCGGGGATGAAGGGTCGCGGCTCTATGCGGAGTTGGCAAAGGAATTTGCACCCGAGTTGAAAGGCGAGTGGGGGAATTACGTGAGCCTCGATTCCGTATATGCGCGAGTGACGGGAATCTCGGGCACCCCGCTCACGGATGGGTACCATTTCGGGCAAACCATCGTAAACGACTTTGGCCGTCCCTTTGAGAACGGCGGCAACGGCGTAGGCGGTTTCTCCGCAAGCGGCTCGAGCGGAGCTTTGGGATTTTACGTCCGTGGCGAATACGAACATGCCCCGTCGGCGGCGGGAGTTTCTCAGACAGTGCAGGAGGCAATTCAGTTTGCTGATGGCAAGCCTCAGATACCAGCACAATCAGTGATTCCGGCTTTCAATCAGTTCCGGCTGCTGGATACCTATATCACGTTGAACATCAAGGGATGGGAAACCTCGTTTGGAAAACAGAGCTTGTGGCTGGGACCCACGCGCGATCCATTTCTTCAAAGCAGTAATGCGGAACCCATGTATATGTTGCGAGTGGACCAAACCACGCCGCGAGTGCTGCCGAGCATTCTCAAGTACCTCGGGCCGTACCGGATCGAATTCTGGGTGGGGAAGATGACCGGGCACCACTTTATTGATACCCAGAGCTCCGAAGGACCGGCGGTGCAACTGGGGCGCTCACTCGACAAGCAGCCGATGCTCAACGGCACGAAGGTCAACTTCAAACCGACTCCCAATTTCGAGTTCGGCGTGGGGAGAACAGGAATGTTCGGAGGACCTGATTTCCCCATTACGCTCGGGTCAATGCGCCACGCATTGTTCTCTACGACGAACTCCCAGGGCCGGGGTCTCGATCCAGGCGACCGTCGCTCGACGTTTGATTTCAACTACCGCCTGCCCGGATTGAGAGATTGGCTCACGCTTTACGAAGATTCTTTCGTTGAGGATGAAATCTCACCTATCGGATATCCGCGGCGGGCGGCGCACAATCCCGGCCTGTATCTCAGCCATGTTCCCGGTTTGCCGCACCTCGACATGCGGGTGGAAGCAGCCTATACCGATCTTCCCGGACTGATTCAGCCGCCGCAGGGTGGTGGCTTCTTTTATTGGAACGTGCGCTACCTTGATGGCTACACCAACAAGGGCAACATCCTCGGCAATGCGACGGTGGGCCGGCAGGGAATTGCGTTGCGAGCAGAAAGCACGTACTGGGTATCGTCGGACAAAACAGTCCAGTTTGGCTATCGCAGCAACATTGCTGATTCAGCATTCCTTGACGGCGGCAATCTGCGAGACTTCTTCCTGCACTCCGAGTGGAGCTTCAGCCGGCACGTTTCGCTGTCCAGCTTCCTGCAATACGAGTACTGGAATTTCCCGCTGCTGAGGGCAGGGAAAAAGCAGAATGATTTCACAGCCTCATTTCAGCTAACATACTGGCCTCATTGGAGGCTCAAGGGTGGAAGGTAGAGGAGCAACAACGGTCCCGATTTATCCGCCTTCTCTGCCAGAGATGGAGCCGCGCCAGGAGCCGGCCCAGGGCAAGGTCGCGAAGCTTTGGCTGCTATGGAATGAGCGCCGGCTGTTCTGGCGCGTGGCGTGGAAAACCTTCATAGTGGCTCTGATCATTTCGTTCCTTCTTCCAAAACACTTTGACGCCACCGTAAAGGTCGTCCCCGGCGAAAACAGCACTTCAGGGATGATGGGGTTGCCGGCGAAGCTCGCGAACATGGGCGGTTCAACTGTCGGCAGTGGAATCAGCCTCGCGCTCGACGCGAGTGGTATTCTCAGCGGCAAAACGCCTACCGCGTTTTATGTGGAGATCCTGAAGAGCCGGAGTTTGCAGGACCACATCATTGATCAGTTCAATCTGCGGGAGCGCTACTGGAAGACAGGCCGCTGGTGGCCGCGAGATTATTACGATACGCGCAAGAAACTTGCCAGCTTCACCGATATCGACGAGGACAAGAAAAGCAACGTCATCACCGTTACGGTCACCGATTACGATCGCAATACTGCAGCACAGATCGCGAACGCCTATGTCACCGAACTGAACCGGGCCGCTGCCGGACTGAATACCGGAGAAGCGCATCGCGAGCGTGTCTTCCTGGAGAATCGGCTGAGCGAAGCCAAGCAGGACCTGGACCGCACCGCACTTGCGCTGAGCCAGTATTCCAGCAAGAACACCATCATGGACCCGCAGGGCCAGGGACGCGCCATGGTGGACGCCGCTGCGCGCGTGCAGGGCGAAATCATTGCCGCCGAGGCGGAACTCAAAGGGCTCCAGCAGATCTATTCCGACGATAACGTCCGCGTGCGCACTCTAAAGGCTCGCCTGGAGACGTTACGTAGCAAGCTGCATGGTATGGCCGGTAGGGAGGCGGAGACCCAGGCCGCTCAGCCGGACTACCCATCCATGAGTACGCTGCCGATACTCGGCTACCGGTATTCAGATCTCTACCGCCAAATGAAGATCCAGGAAGCCATCTACGAATTTGTAACTCAGCAGTACGAGGCGGCGAAGATCGAGGAAGCCAAGGAGCTGCCGAGCGTCCGTGTCATGGACCCTGCCATCGCGCCGGAAAAGAAATCCAGCCCCCCTCGCGTCCTTATATGGGTTTCGAGCGTGCTGGGTTCATTCGTTCTTACTGCTTTCTGGGTACTGGGCAAGAACTCGTGGGAGCAGATGCCTGCTCATGATTCACGTCGCCTTCTTGCTGCCGATGTGGCTGCGGAAATCCGGCGCGGGCTGCGCAAGTTGACGCGAAGAAGAGTTTAAGAAATAGGCAAGCAGGACCACCTAAAGGAAGGAAGCGATGCCTGTTACAAACACCAACTCGGTCCGTCAGGTAAGCAATGGCCAGCCTTTTACGGTCGCAGACTACTTTCACCGGCTGGAGCAATTGATCGCGCAAGTCCCCTATGGCAAGATCGACGAAATTGTTGGCGTTCTGGGGCGAGCTTTTGAGGAAGAACGCACAATTTTTGTATTCGGCAATGGAGGCAGCGCTTCTTCGGCTTCACACATGGTTTCCGACATGAACCGGGGCGTCTGTGATGCCAATCGACGGATCAAAGTGATGGCGTTGACGGATAACGTTCCCCTGCTGACCGCGTGTGCCAATGACCACGGCTATAAAACGGTTTTTTCTGAGCAGCTCAAGAACTTTGTGCAACCTGGAGACGTGACTTTTGCGATCAGTTGCAGCGGTGACTCACCAAATGTGCTTCTCGCACTGACGACGGCGCGACAGGCCGGGGCTTTCACGGTCGGGCTAGGAGGCTTCAGCGGCGGCGCTATGAAGGACCTCTGCGATGTTTGCGCCGTGGTTCCATCCGACAATATGCAGATGATTGAAGACCTGCATCTTGCCATGCTGCACGCGATCTTCACGGCGTTGAGAGAAAAGATTCGGGCGAGTGCAGAAGACTCGCTGACAATGAGCGCGGTCAGCGGCTCCATCTAAAGCCAGATGAAAATTGCTCTTGATCTCCGACGAATCAGGAATCCTGGAATTGGCCGGTACATGCATTGTCTTACCGAAGCGCTGCTGGCCGTAGCTCCGGAACACGAATATCTCCTGATCCTGCCGGCCGACGGCGCAGATCTGGTCACACCGAACGGCCCGCGCGTAACGAAGATTGCTCCGGAACTCAAGTATTACTCGTTGCGCGAGCAAGTGGAAATTCCCCGCATTCTTCGCCGGCACAGGGCCGATTTGCTGCACTCACCACACTTCAATTTGCCCTTGATTTGTCCCTGCCCATGTGTCGCGACTATCCATGACGTAATTTATCTCGCGTGCCCTGAAGACCTCCCTTCGCGTGTGGGCCGGCTGTACTACCGGGCCATGATGCATCGAGCGATTCGCGCGGCAGGTGCTGTCATTACAGATTCGGATTTCTCGCGAGCAGAGATTCGCCAGTTCCTGAAGACCGACCGAGAGATTCAGGTAATCCATCCTGCGGCGGACGCTCACTTCGCTCCAATCACTGATTCTGGAACGCTGCGGGCCGTGAAAGCGCGTTACGGAATTACCGGCGAGTACGTTCTCTACACGGGAATTTTTAAGCCACGGAAAAATCATGCCGGATTGCTGCAGGCTTTTCAGCAACTCGCTGAACGTTGCCAGGACGCAAATCTGGTGATCGCCGGGCCGCTGAATGAGGGCGAGCGTGATTTGCGGCGACTGGCGGAACAACTCAAGATTTCCGATCGAGTTGTCTTCACTGGCTTTGTCAACGATTCTGATCTGGCGGCGCTTTATTCGGGTGCTCGCGTGTATGCTTGCCCATCCTTATATGAGGGATTCGGCTTCACGATCCTCGAGGCAATGGCCTGTGCAGTCCCTGTGGTCTGCTCCGCTGAAGCATCCTTGCCGGAGATAGCCGGCGATGCTGCGCTTTATGCGGATGCGCGCCATCCATCGCAATTCGGGGCTGCGTTGTACCGCGCGTTTACGGATATTGAGCTGCGGCGGAGCATGGTCATCAAGGGAGAGGCAAACGTTCAACGCTTCAACTGGCGCAGCACGGCGTTGCAAACCCTGGAAGTCTATCAGCGAATCATTGGAACGCCCCATGCAGGTTCCTCTGTGTCGTACAGTGAACATCCTGCGTTGGCGTCGTCGCGCGATTCGGGAGGCGTCGGATGAGCGTGGAATCAACCGAAGTCAATGTCCGGCAGGCCGTGCCGTTCTTTGGCGTCACCAGCATGGACGAGTCGCTGCGGTTTTATATGGAGGGGCTCGCCTTTACCATGAAATACCGGTGGATTGATGAAGGCAAGCTGCGCTGGTGCTGGCTGGAGATAGGAACTGCGGGGCTTATGCTGCAAGAGTACAAAACAGAGGGACGCCATTCCTTCAAACCAGAAGGCAAGCTGGGAGTGGGCGTCTCAATCTGCTTCCAGTGCCGGGACGCCCTTCGTATTTACCGGGAGAGCAGATCACGCGGCTTGCAGGCAGGCATCCCTTTTGTGGGAAATGCCATGTGGGTAGTGCCGTTTACTGATCCCGACGGTTACAACGTTTTATTTGAGAGTCCTACGGATGCTCCGGAAGAGAGCCGGTACACAGAATCAGGATGAGCTCTCTCCAATGGGAAGCAGAGCCGGTATGCGTCGCCTGAAAATAGCCATTGATCCGTGGGTGCTGGCCTCACGCTTTCGTCATCACGGCACGCATGTGTATGCGCGAAATCTTGTCCGCGAATTCAGAAGAGCCGCGGCACATCTCAGCGATGTCGAATTTTGCCTCTTCAATTCCGGCGATTTCAGCAGCGATACGCAGCTGTGCGAAGCTGGCCCGGGCTTTGCCGTTGTGAGCCACGCCCTGGCCAGGCGGGATCGTTTATGGAGGCTGGGGGGAGCGAGCGTGGCGGCACGGAGTATCTCAGCAGACCTGCTGTTTTCGCCCAGCGCCAATATCTTTCCTCTAGCGAAGCCGCCCATGGTGTGCACGATTCATGATGTGACTCCGTGGAAGATGCCGTCACAATCGCCACGAACTATAGCGGCACAGCGCTTCTTTCTGCGCGCCGCAGCCCGCCGGTCAGAAGCGATCATTACCGTGTCCGAGAGATCCAAACACGACATTGTCGAGACGTGTGGAGTAGCAGCAGAAAAGGTCAGCGTCGTTTATAACGGTTACAACAGAGAGCTCTTCAACACAACGTCGCCTGATCCTGGAGAGCTGAAGCGCTTGCGGGCGCGGCTGCGAATCAGCAGGCCCTATGCTCTCCATCATGGCGTGATTCAGCCGCGTAAGAACCTTAAGAGGCTTATCCGCGCATGGCAGTTGCTGCTCTCGCGGCATCGCGAGGCGGAATTAGAGCTGGTCATTGCCGGTCCGGCGGGAAGGCACCATGAGCAGGTGTTCCGGCTGGGTAAAGAATGCAGCGGCGATAAGGGACGAGTGATTTTTCCCGGCAGGCTCAGCGATCAAGATCTCACACAGTTGCTCAAAGGCGCCAGCATCGTCGTGATTCCGTCACTTTACGAGGGATTTTGCTTGCCCATGGTTGAGGCCATGGCGTGCGGTGTGCCGGCGATTGTTTCCTCGACCTCGTGTTTCCCTGAAGTCTCGGGAAACGCGCTCGCCTATTTTGACCCGCTCTCCCTGGAAGACATGGCAGCGAAGATGGAGTCCGTTCTGTGCGATACAGAGTTGCGCGGCAGGATCAGGAAAAAGGGACTCACCCGAGCAATGGATTTCAGTTGGGAGCGTTGTGGTCGCGAAACGCTCGCTGTTCTGCTCCGCGCTGCTGGCCGGGAGATGATGCCGGGAGCGCCGGCATGACGCAATCGGCGGAGTTGGCAGGAACCCAGAGTACGAGGCGGCTTGAACTCCTGCTCGTCACTTCATCTGTGGCTTTAACGCTTGCCGCCTGGTTCAGTCCTCTAGCGCTGGCACTGGTGGCTGCAGCAGCGGTGCTGTTCCTGGCCGGCATGCGGTTTCGCCCTCTGCTGCTTGCGATTGTCTTCTTCATCCCCGTAAATCCGTATCTGAACTGGGACCTGCCCATTCGGGACCTGCAGACGCTGCTGCGGTTTTGTCTGTTTGTGGGAACACTGCTAGCCCGGCAACGCGCGGGAGAGCCGATGCGGCCATGGCTGTTCTCCGGACGGATTACGCGAGCGCTGCTAGGCTATTTCGCTGTCGCGGTGATTGCCGCGACAGTTTTCAACGCCCCGACCGGAGCCGCTGCGCGCGAATTGATGCGCCTTGCGTCCTATCTCTGCTTCTATTACGCGCTGCTTGACTGGCTGCGCACGGAAAAAGATCTGAAAGCGGTCTTCCACGTGTTGCTGGTTGCGACAATATTAGTGACCCTCTTCGGGTTTTATCAGTTCCTGATCGGCGACTATTCTTCTTTGTACGAGGCGCTGTATCCGATTCAGGATGAGGCGCTGAAAAACCCTTCGTGGGCGGGCAGGATTACCTCTTTTCTCAGCCACTACAACGGCCTGGCTGCATATCTGAACATGGTGATTCCGCTCTGCATCGGGCTGGCGGCAAGAGCCAAAGATCAATTCAGCCGCGTGCTGGGCTGGACCTGCTTCGCGTTGTCGAGCTTTGCCCTTCTGCTCACCCAGAGCCGGGGTGGATTGCTTGCCTATGTTGCCATCCTGCTGCTGTCAGCCTGTCTGCTTCCCAGGAGCGGAAAGGTACGGCTCCGCTGGACCGCGGCGGTAATAGGCTTCTCCGTTTCGGGAGCGCTGCTGGCAGGACAGATTTTCGCGCGCCTTCAAGGAGTGGATTTGTATACGGAGGTCACGCGGCTGGGCATCTGGGCGGGAGCAGGGCTGCTGTTCGCCGGCAATCCAGTCATCGGAGTGGGCTACGGGAATTTCAAGACTGCGCTCACGTCCGCGATTGCCGTGCCCGATGGTTACATGCTGGATGCGCATAACCTTTATCTGGAACTGCTCGCCGAGACCGGGATTATCGGCTTCGCCGCATTTGCTATCCTGATGGTTGCATCTGTGCGCTGTGCGCGGCGGATGTTTCAAGCGGCAGAAGAAGAAATGCGTTCTATAGCGGGCTTCGCGGTGATCGGAGCCATTGCCGGTGTGCTGGTGCACGGAATGGTGGAATATGTGTTTCATAACTCGCCGCAATGTGCTGCCCTGTTTTTCCTTCTGCTGGCTCTGCCAGGGGCACATGAGCTAAGAGCGAGCAGGACCTTGCAGACTCGATCTGCGACTGCGAATTCACAACAACTCTCTACATCTCCGGAATGCTGAGCACTCGATCCCGACTGATCTCTACTGCATTGCTGCTGTTCCTCCTGGCAGCAAATGTATGCTTCGCCGCAGAACGAGTGCAATGCGGCAGCATGAAGAGCCGCTTTGTGCCCCAGCCGGTTGGTTACTGCGCTTTGCTGCCGCCCGGTTATGATGCGCACCCGGAGAAGAAATTTCCTGTCCTGTATTTTCTCCACGGATTGGGCGAAAACCAGAGCTTTCTTATTTCCAGCGGTGGCTGGCAGATGATTGAAGATTTATGGGAACAGAAGCAAATGGGCGAGTTCGTCATCATCACGCCCCAAGCCTGGAAGTCTTTTTACATAAATTCGAAAGATGGCAAGGTGCGGTACGAGGACTTCTTTATCCGTGACTTCATTCCCCAAATGGAGAAGAAGTTCCGTCTCATCGGAACACGCGCCGGGCGGGCGATCAGCGGGGTTTCCATGGGCGGCTACGGCGCGCTGCGATTTGCCTTCAAGTATCCAGAAATGTTTGTATCTGTCGCAGCACACATGCCCGCGCTGCGCGAGCGATTGCCACGCGGCTTCGGAGACGCCGGGTTCGTGCAGATGTTCGGGACAGCATTCGGCGATCCGGCCGACGAAGCCTACTGGATGGCCAATTCGCCATTCGTGCTTGCCCGAAGAAACAATCTGCGCGGCCTGAGGATTTATGCGGATTGCGGCGATCACGATGACTACGGATTTGACGTGGGGACCCGCCAACTGAATGTGCTGCTCAATCGCCGGCACATTGAGCACATGATTGAAATCTATCCGGGACGGCACGACTGGCAGTTTGTAGCGCAGCATTTAGTGGCTTCGCTGAAATTTCAGGCCAGCGCGCTGGGAATGGGGAAGTAATCGGGCCCGTTCTATCTTGTGAAGTGGACGAAAATGTTCTCCACTGTTTTCCAAACAGTGGATTCCGGATCGACAATTTCAAAGTGCCCCATATCCGGCAGAGTGACCAACTCGACGTCTTCACCGGATTGTTTTTTCTTTTCGGCATAGCTTTGGCTGATTTCGTAAGGCACGGAATCGTCCGTAGTGCCGTGGACAAGGATCTGCCTGGCATGAATTTGCTGCTCGGCCGGTGAAGCTTCAATGTACCTGTCAGGCAGATCAGCCGGGGAGCCGCCGAGAAATTCATGCACCGCGTCATTGCTCAAGTGCAATTCCCACGCGCGGTGCAGATCGAGCACGCCTGCAAGGGAGACCACTCGCGTGAGCGCCGGCTCGTGTGCCGCCAGGGAAAGAGCAAGGTGCCCGCCTGCGGAATGCCCGGCAACGCACACGCGCTTGAGGTCGAGCTCAGAAAGCCCGTGATCGCGCCCGTTCTGGAGCATACGATACGCGGTGCAAACGTCATCGAACGTGCCTGGCCAGCCGCCCCCCGGACTGCTCATGCGGCGGTATTCGACATTCCAGGTGGCGATACCCGCTTCTTTCAATGCCTCGCAAAGGTGACCCGCGTAGGTGACATTGTACTTGGCCCTCCACCAGCCACCATGAATGAAGAACACAATCGGATGCGGACCTTTGTCGAGTGGAATCCGAACATCAACGAACTGGGAGCAGTCGGAACCGTAGGGCAAGCGCCGGTCTGGGGGAGGAGGCTCCCAGGCGAGTATCTCTTCACTGGACACGAGAGCAGTATACTGCACAGCTATTTCCCGGCAGCTCTTGATGTAGTACTTTAACCAACGTACCCTTTCACGGAAACGGCCGATCTCCGCCAAGCGGAGCTTTCCGAGCTTCCCGCACCCGCATGGGACCACGGTTGTAGCTGCTCGATGATCGGCACGAAATTCTTTTGCTCCCGAGCGGCCGAAGAGCTAAACTACGCCCACTCAAGCCACAGCTCCCAGAAGTAGGTATTTCGCGTACGGCCGTCCGGATGGGACGGTATTCCGGATTATTGCAAAAGGCAAGGGCCATGGTGGAACCGATCAATGTCCGGGACGTTGCGCCACGCGACCGCATGCTCGCGGCCGCCAAGCATTTGATGAGCGCCGTTGGGTATGAAAACGTAACCAGCGAAGCAATCTGCCGGGAAGCGGGCGTAAGCGAGGCGCAACTGACAAAGTATTTCGGCACTAAAGAGGCGCTGCTGGAAGCGATTTTCGAGCAGGGCTGGGCCAGGCTTCGCATGCAGATGCCCATGCTTCAAACCGCGCAAACGGCCCGCCGGCGCCTGAAAATGCTGCTCCACTTGTTCATCCAATTGTTCAATGAGGATCACCAGCTCAGAGACCTTATGCTGCTGGAAGGCCGTCGTATACGGCGTGAGAACCGAATGGTGATGCTGACCGCAAGCTACACGGACGTTGTGGCGCTGCTTGATTCCCTGATCGAGTCGGAATTCAAGGGCGCCGCTCCGCGCTATTATGTACAACTGGTGCGCTCATCCCTGATCGCCATGTTCGAAGGCCTGCTTCGCGACATCGTGTTGCATGAGCGATTCGGTTTTCCCGCCGAATTTAGTCATGAGCGAGCTGAACAATATCTCTCCGATACGGTGGACCGGCTGTTGAGTGCCCCTAAGTTTTAGCGTGGTACTGAACACTCGAACCATTCCTGCAATGCTGCAGTCTCTCAGTGCAGCACGGCGCCGTAGATCGCAATCGCAATCCCTAGCACCGTGGTGATAAATGAGATTCGCCAGTACAGCCTGGTTTCCGCCAGCAGGGAAATCGAACAGAGAACTATCGAGATTTCCAGGAACAGTTCAGAACTGTCAAAGCGGTCAGCGCGACGAGTGACCAGTTCAGTTTCGCGATCAATGTCTCTCGCCAGGTCCTGAATTTTCTTTGCGCCGTCGCCGGTTGCACCTGCCGCCTTTCCCGCGTTCTGATGTTCAGAGCCTTCCTTCGCTACATTGGACTTCTTCGATACTGTTTCCTCGTCGGCGACACCACCAATGGGCTTGGCGATTTCACCAGCGAGCTGCTGCAGCACCGGGGACTTTTTGAGACGCGGGAGGTTACAATTCCTTTCGGCCGGCGTTCCGCACTCCTCATCAAGCGAGTCCTGCACGAAGCGCAGTGCCAGTTCGTGATGCCCGGCCGCTTCTTCCTTCTCGGCATCGCGGCCGTAGTCGTGGGCGCGCTGGTGCTTGGCCTGATAGAAATTCCATTCATCCACGGCTTTGGTTTGCAACTTAATTTCTTCGGTATGAGCGCGATGTCCCAGCAGGGTCGCCATCGCCAGCAGGACAGCGGTGATTGCCGTGGTCAGCCCAATGGCCCTTTGGCCGCTGTGATGTGCGTGCTCAGCTTGCTCGCTTAATTCTTCCGGAGTCATCTTCTTCGCTCCTTAAAAGACTGGCGGTTCGGTGAGTTCCTTGAGTCCCCAATCGCGATCCTTGATTTGGTTCAGTGACGTTGGAGAAACTTGAGACGCCGGTGCGGCTTCAGATGATCGGGAACGTCGTCGTATTTGAGTACGCTGATCGATCCATCGACTTCCAGTACCGCAAGCGCAACATCCTTAATGCTGCTCACTCCGTGTTCCCGCAGAGCACGCTCGATCTCATCGGTCGAGACATGTTCCTTGGCCGCATGGGCTGCAACAAGCTCTCCATTGTGAATCAGAAGACTGGGAGAGCCCTGGATGAAGCGCCGGAAATGCCGGTTCAATCCGGAAGCTTCAGCCAGAAAATAATTCAGAAGCAGCAGGACCACAGCCGCCACAATGCCGCCGATCAAAGACGTGTCCGGGCCTGTCATTGCATTCTGCACGGAGTTGCTCAACAGCAGGAGGAGCGTAAGATCGAACGGCGTCATCTGCCCGACCTCGCGTTTACCGGTCAGGCGAATTCCGAGCAGTACGATCACGTAAATCACCGCTGTGCGCAGCACGATCTCCAGCGCGGCGTGAGGACTTGTAAGCATGGTGAAGTGAGTTTACGCGGAGATTGTAAATTTAAGATTCAAAATTTGACAGGTCGAACCGGCTCTAACACGGCCCGAGTGAACGTCGGGGTTCCGCGTTGCCATGCTAAAATAGGTCTTTGTTCCCACCAGGCTGCGCGCCCTTAGCTCAGCTGGATAGAGCGTCTGACTACGAATCAGAAGGCCGGGAGTTCGAATCTCTCAGGGCGCGCCATAAAATCAAGAAATACGGCAATTTTCGGCCTGTCACGTTGTGATGGGCCGTTTGGTTTTACGCGCGTTTTACCGTTCAATCGTTGGGACGAACGTTAGGACGCCTGTAAGCCGCGAACAGTTACCACGAATGTTTGAATCAGCCGCAGGACTGCATTCTCAAGTTTGTCGCGGGTAAATTCGATGTACTCATAATCTCCCTGAATCCCTCCAATGCTCTCGACCCCTATTTCCTTCAGCAGAATGAGCTTTTTGTTTCGACCGTAAGCATACGCTTTCTCATCGATCACCCACGGACTGGTGCTCCAAGCTTCTTTACCAACGAGTTTGTCGCGACGGGTAAAAATTCCGACGAATAGGTACTGGCTTTCGATCCGGCCCTTGACTTTCTCCGATATGGTGTCGGCTTTTGGTTTTTCGCCCGTAAGAACGTCAATCCCAAGAGCCTGCAAAGCGGACACGAGGGCTTCGACCAGTGGCAAATCAGCCGGATCGAATGAATGCCCGACAAAGGCTGTTGGTTTAAATTCATCCGTAGCTTGCGGCGTCTTCTTCCGGGAAGACTGGGCAAGAACCGGTGCTTCACCTGCTGGCTCTGCTCTCCCTCCCTTCTGCATTAGCGGTACCAACAATCCCTGAACTTGATGTCTGAGGATTCCTGTAATCTCTGCATCATACCGTCCTCTGATTGTTGCTTGTTCAGCGAAGGTGAGCAGGCGCTGAAAATGGACGTTTAGATCGGCGACATAATCTGACGAAACGGCGTGCTCGATCGCTGGACGCTGCGAAAGATCAGCGAGCCATGTCTCTCCCAGCTCCGAAGCTTTACGCCTGAGTTCTGGCGATGTGACTTGTTGTTTCGGGCCGCGATATTTCTTCCTGAGTGACGATTTTAGATCACGCAAGTCACTCATTAATCGCTTTATCGATACGATCAGCTGAGCGTCCGCCATTTGGCTAACTTAAGACCTCTTTGCTGATTTGTTT
>DATNDP010000002.1:0-6681 GCA_035553195.1 Candidatus Acidiferrales bacterium | reverse complement strand
TTACCCCGTGCCGAATGATCTGTCTGCCCTGGACGAAACCACCGAACACGGAGATAACACATGAAGAATCGCCGCTCATCCTCTGTTTTTAGCTTCGCGCTGATGTTGTTGGTTTTTTTCGTTCTACCGCAATTCGCGGCTGCCGCGACGCCACCCACACCGAGTCCGCTTTCACCGGCTGCCGGAGCGAGTGTTACCGCTCCGTTTGCGATTTCATGGTCCGCAGTGACGGACCCGAGCGGCATTGTGGCTTACAACTGGGAAGTCAGCGCGTCCTCCAGCTTCACCAGCATCGCTGCGAATAATTCGACCATGGGCGCGACCCAGGATACGGTCAGCGGATTGGGGAACGGCACTTACTTCTGGCGCGTGCAAGCTGTGAACGGCAATTTCGAGCAGAGCGCCTGGTCTGCTCCCCGTAGTTTCACGGTCTCGGGGGTGAGCGCAGGGGCGCTGGCCGCTCCGAACATGGATCCGCCCAAGGGTTACTCGACTTTCCACCCGTTTGAAGTGATGACATTTACATGGAGCACGGTTTCCGGCGCCGCGAGCTACGAGATTCAGGCCTCCACCGATCCGAGCTTTCCGGTCAGCACCAGCTTTTCCATGAATAACATCCCCAATCTCACGTATTCGTTTGCGACTCCGGACGAAGGCAACTACTTTGCCCGCGTGTTTGCCGTCGATGCGAACGGCGTGCTGAGCGCTCCTTCGAACGTGATTACCTTCTCAATCTTCTACAGCAATCCGCTGCCTGCACCCCCCTCGCCCATCTCGCCGCTCAACGCGGGAACCTTGACTTTGCCGGTCACGCTCAACTGGAGTGACGTACCCAACCCGCAACCCAGTGGGTACGAAGTTGAGATCGCCAAGGATTCAGGCTTCCAGAACATAGAAGAAGACGACCCGCAGTTGAACGATCCCAGCCGGACGGTGCTCTCACTGACTCCAGGACAAAAGTTTTGGCGAGTGCGTTCTGCCCAGGGCGATGCGTCACCTACGACGGCGGCGGTCACTAAATGGTCCGCGAGCGGCAGTTTCACCGTAAGCCAGGCGCCTGCTTCGCCGGTATCGGTGGCCTTCACCAGCAATCCTCTTTACAGCGGCAACTCGACGTTTGTGCAAATCCAGCTCAGCACGGCGGCGCCTTCAAGCGGAGCAGTCATCAGCCTGAGCAGCTCTGATCCCAACGCCGCGCCGGTTCCGGCCACCGTGACCATGCCTGCCAACACCGCATGGATGCAGTTCCAGATGAAAGCAGGACAGGTAACCACGCAGACTCCGGTCACAATCACGGCTTCGCTCAACTCCGGCAGCGCGTCCGCTCAGCTTAACGTGATGCCGCCAACGCTGAAGTCGCTCTCGATTTCGCCGACGACATTCAACGGCGGAATCCAGGTACAGGCGATTGCCATGCTTAACGGCGTAGCGCCGCAGAGTGGAGCAGCCATCAACTTCACCAGCAGCTCGCCGGCAGTGCAGGTTCCGGCTGTCGAGACCGTTGCTGCAGGAAGTCCTTCGATTGTGTTCCAGGTTCCGACCAGCAGCGTTTCTGCTAACACACCTGTCACCATCACCGGAACCTACAACGGCCAGAGCGCGCAAACGCAAGTTACGCTCACACCGCAGGGACAGCCGGCTTCCATCTCACTCAATCCGACATCGGCGACCGGAACGTCCGGCTCGTTCGGAATTGTCACTGTGGCCGCGGCGGCGAGCACCGATCAGATCTTCTCGCTCAGCAGCAGCAGTCCAGCAGTTACTCTACCCAGCACCGTGACGATCCCGGCGGGAAGTGTGCAAGCCGGCTTCAACATCAATACCACCCAGGTCAGCACGCAGACGGCGGTGACCATCTCGGTTTCAGGTGGAGGAGTTACGCGCTCGGCCACTCTGATGCTCAACGCCACAGCCCCGCCGCCACCCACGGTGAACCTCAGTGTGACGGCCGGCGGACGCCAGGGCGAAACCATCAGCTCGACTCCGGCAGGAATCAGCGCCAGAGTGGGCAGCACTTCGACGGCAGCATTCGCATCCGGTACGAAGATTACGCTGACGGTTTCCAATGGCCGCGACGCCATCTGGTCGGGCGCCTGCTCCAGCAGCGGCCGTAAAACGAAGAGCTGCAGCTTTACTTTGAACGGAGACTCACAGGTGCTGGCGAACGTCCAATAAGTCAGCAGAACGCACTGATGGCTCCCGAGAAATCGGGAGCCATTTTTTTTGCAAACGCTGTCAACCACTCTGCGTTGCAGTCGGGAGGGGCTCGGTGTAATCAGCGGTAAGCTTTTCGTATAATCCAGATTCGATGCCTGTCGGGACTGCATTTCACGAACGTACCTTTGCCCTGTGCACCAGCCTGAACTACCGCGAGTGGTCGGGTTACTACACAGTTTCAAGCTATGAGGTGCATCACGAGCACGAGTACAACGCCATCCGCAACGCTTCCGCACTGATCGACATTACGCCGCTCTACAAGTACATGGTGGAAGGCAAGGACGCCACCCGACTGGTGAACCGCGTGATTACGCGCGACATCAACAAGGTCAAGCCCGGCCAGGTGATCTACTGCTGCTGGTGTGACGAGCAGGGAAAAGTGATTGATGACGGCACCATCACTCGGCTCGATGAGAACAAATACCGCTGGACGGCCGCCGACCCAAGCCTGCGCTGGTTTCACCAGAACGGTCTTAACATGGACGTGCAGATCGAAGACATCTCGGAAAAAGTTGCGGCGCTGGCGCTTCAGGGCCCGACATCAGGCAAGTTGCTCAAGTCAGTGGCCGAGGCTGACATTGCCAACCTCAAGTATTTCCGCGTGACCAGCGGAAAAATCGCCGGAGTGCCCGTAGACATATCCCGCACCGGCTATACGGGCGACCTGGGCTACGAAATCTGGGTGCCGTGGAACGACGCTGTGAAAGTGTGGGACGCGCTCATGGAGCGCGGCCGCCAGTTCGATATCCATGCCGCCGGTATGCTGGCTCTCGATGTGGCGCGCATTGAGGCTGGCCTGCTGCTCATTGAAGTGGATTACATCAGCAGCAAGAAGGCGCTGATTGCTTCGCAAACCTACTCACCGTTCGAACTCGGCTTCGGACGCATGGTTCACCTCGATAAGGAAAATTTCGTGGGCAGGAGCGCGCTGGCGGAGCAGGCGAAGCGCGGCGTACCGCGTCAGTTGGTCGGACTGGAGATGGACTGGGTGGAAATTGAAGAGCGCTACGACAAATTCGGCCTTACGCCTGCAGCGCCGGCCCAGGCTTCGCGCGTTCATGTTCCGGTCTATTCCGGCAACCGGCAGGTGGGCAAGGCTACATCGACCACGTGGTCGCCGCTGCTCAAGAAGATGATCGCCCTGGCCAGCATTGATACCGCTCATGCGCAGCCCGGAACCAGGCTCCAGATGGAGCTCACCGTTGAAGCGGTGAGGCAGAAAGTCACGGCAACCGTGGTGAAGCTGCCGTTTTTCAATCCTGCGCGGAAGACGAAAACGCCGGTTTAGCGTTCATCGTGGGCTTTTTCGCCATAGCAGTTCGCGCGGTAGCGTTCAATCACCACTTCTTAAAAATGAAGAACGCCGCGACCACGATAAAGAAGAACCCCACCGCCTGGTTCCACTTGATGTCCTGCTTGAGGTAGAGGATGGAGAAAAACGAGAATACGACCAGGGTGATGATCTCCTGGATGGTCTTGAGCTGCGCGGCATTGAAGATGTGGCTGCCGTAGCGGTTGGCGGGCACCTGGAAGCAATATTCAAAAAACGCAATGCCCCAGCTAACGATTGTTACTTCCCAGAGCGGCACGTCCTGATATTTCAGGTGTCCGTACCACGCAAAGGTCATAAAGATGTTGGAGATCAACAGGAGAACTATGGTCAGCATGTGGTTTCCTTATCCGATTCCCAGATCGGAGGAAGATTCGAGCGGGGTGCCGCAGACGCGGCAGATCACGGCGGAACAGTCGCCGCAGATCAGGGGGTCGGTGATTTCGCGCGCGCAGTTGGGGCAATACAGCGCCTCCGGCGGCCTCTGCGCGGATTGGGGCGTTTCTGCCATCGATGCTTCGAGCCTGCGTTGAGTGAACTAAAGTTCTCAATGTAGCATAGACATATGGAACCCAACGCAGACGTGCTTCCTTCCCAGGCTGACCAGAAACTGCAACAGGAATTTAACGAGTGGGCCGCCGCCGGTCGTGGCGATGCCATGGAGGACCACCACTCCGACATTACCGATCAGACGCTCGAGCTGATGGACTTCCAGCCTTCTGACCGCGTGCTCGATCTTGGCTGCGGCACTGGTTGGGCGTCGCGCCGCATGGCGCGCATGGTTCCGCAGGGTGAAGTCGTGGGCATTGATGTGGCGGACGAGATGCTGCGCCGGGCCGAACAGACTTCGTCGGGCTTCAAAAATGTCCGGTATGTGTGGGGATCCGCCGAGCAGATTCCTGCTGCAGACAATACCTTTGATAAGGTGCTCTCAGTGGAATCGTTTTATTACTACGCCGATCAGGGCAAGGCGCTGGACGAGCTGCGGCGTGTGATGGCCCCGGGCGGCCGCTTGTTTATCCTGATCAACCTTTACGCCGATAACCACTACTCCCTAGTCTGGGTGGACGAACTGAAAGTGCCGGTCCAGGTGCGCTCAGAGGCCGAATATCTCGAGCTGCTGCGGCAGCATGGCTTTACTGACGTGGAGGCCCGTCGCATTCCCGACCGCAGCCCCACTCCGGAAGATTATTCCGGCAAGTGGTTCAAGAATGCCGCTGAATTGCGGGACTTCAAGCGGATTGGGGCATTGTTGTTGATGGGAACCAAGCCGCGGTAAACAGAGGCAACCGCATCGTAGGCGAGTGGAAGACGTACTGGCGCGCCCGGAGAGATTCGAACTCCCGACCTATTGCTCCGGAGGCAATCGCTCTATCCAGCTGAGCTACGGGCGCGCTGAGACATTATTAGGGTAACATTTCCGTCCGAAGCCCGCACCCGATTTTGAACAGCGTTTCCGCCCAGGGCTGGTCTGCCACGACGGGTAGGCGTCCTTCGTTTTATTGAGGCATCGGAGCCGAATCGTGCCGTAACCTTCTTCAATCTTAGACGTCTCACCCCTGTGCGTCGGCCAGTATTTGATCGAAGGAGGGTCCCGCAAAACGGTCGCGTGCCGAATGCGTAGCGACAACTGGGCGTGCCACCTGTAGGAGCCGACAATGAAACAACCAAGAACTGAATTCCTGTTGGCAGTGCTCATCTCCGCAACCATGGTCGTTGGTCAGGAAGTAGCGAAAAACAGCAGCGCTCCCGCCGACATCCTTTACGCGCGGCCTGGCCAGCTTGTTGATGTAGGTGGATTTCGGCTGAATTTTTACTGCATGGGGAGCGGGTCGCCCGCAGTCGTCTTTGATTCAGGATGGGGAGACTGGGCGCCCGCCTGGTCGAAAGTTCAACCACAAATCGCGCAATGGACGCGCGCCTGCAGCTACGACCGTGCCGGCACGGGATTCAGCGATCCTGGCCCTATGCCGCGTACCAGCGTGCGTATCGCAAAGGAGTTGCATACTGCTCTCCATCGTGCACACATTACAGGCCCTTACATTCTGGTGGGCAGCGCCTTTGGCGGAGATAACGTGCGCACCTTTGCCGATCTGTACATGGATGAGGTTGCGGGGCTGGTCCTGGATGATGCCGATCCAGACGACCTCGAACCCAAGGCGATGCAAGAAGAAACGCATCGAGGACACGCTCAAATCCCGCCGGACTTGCGCGCTTGCCGAAATCTGATTGCCGAACATAAGCCATTGGCCGCGCAACCGGCAGGACCGGGGCGGGCAGCACCGAGCTGCGCTCAGCAGTTCTTCTTCCGGGGTTTGCCGGAAGCTGAGTGGTCTCCGGAATTGAACGCCAAACTATTGGAAATCGCGCAAACGAAGCTAGCCATGTATGACGCTTATGCATCGGAGATGGAACAAACGCCGTCAGATGAAGCCTGGCTGCAACAACACCGGCGTTCTTTTGGTTCCAGACCCATTCGCGTGCTCACGTCCGGGAACCACGGTGTTGGACACCTGGAGAAGAAGCCTCCAGACACCCCGAAGCACCTCAAGTACGAACAGGAGACCACACAGGCGCAGGCGCGCTGGCTTGCATTGTCGTCAAACTCCAAACAGATCTTCGCCCGCAACAGCTCGGAATATATCCAGTTTGACGAGCCGCACACGCTGATTAATGCCGTCCGTGAAGTCTATGACCAGTCAAAGGCGACAGTTTCGGGAAAGAAGACTTCGGCTCGCAAGTCGGGTGCGGTCTTTCGCGACTGCTCTGAGTGCCCTGAAATGGTCGTTCTTGCAGCCGGGCAATTCATTATGGGTTCTCCAGGCGACGAAAAATCCTGGGCTGCCGGCCACGGTGGAAGTCTTGACGCTGTCGCGGACGAGGCTCCGCAACACAAAGTGACTGTGCCTTCCTTTGCGATTGGGAAATACGATGTCACGCGCGGCGAGTACGCGGCATTCGTGCGTGAGACAAATCATCCCTCCGGTGACGGCTGCGGCCGTGACAGCTTTAAATGGAACAAAGACCCAGGTTTGAGCTGGCAGGCTCCTGGTTTCACGCAAAGCGAGCGTGATCCGGTGGTCTGCGTGAGCTGGGATGACGCGCAGGCCTATGTTGCATGGCTGAATGGCAAG
>DATNDP010000001.1:0-2795 GCA_035553195.1 Candidatus Acidiferrales bacterium | reverse complement strand
CTCTAAAAAACGATTCAACGAATATACTCATCCGAGACAATTAAGTTGCCCGTTCAGGAGATGAGTTCATCACGATTCAATTGCTTGAAAGGACACGAGCATGAACGGCGTGGCTCCGGGAGTTGAAATCTACCTTGTCCGTCACGGAGAAACAGAGTGGAACCGCGACGGCCGTCTTCAAGGCCAGCAGAATTCCAGTCTAACCTCTCGAGGACGTGAGCAGGCGGAGCAACTCGGCCGCATTCTCGCTTCGCGGCTTGGAAGCCGCAAGTTGCCACTGCACGTGAGCCCGCTTGGCCGCGCCCGAGAAACCGCAGAAATCATTCGCCCATTTGTGGATAATCCCGAACCGCTTGTTGATTCCCGGCTGCAGGAGATGACCCTCGGCCAATGGGAAGGATTGACTCGCAGCGAGGTCAACGCCCGCTGGAACGGAGTGGTCGGCGATGACTCGAATGCAGAGTGGTGGTTTCTAGCGCCGGGAGGAGAGTCTTATGAGCATTTCAATGCGCGCGTTTCTTCATGGCTCAGCGGACTCAACGGTCCGGTCATCGCCGTCTCGCACGGCATTACTACCCGCATGATCCGCGGTGAATACCTCGGCCTCTCGCGCCATGAGCGCCTGTCTTTGCCCGTACCTCATGGAGTTATTTGGCGCCTCCGCGGCGGCTCAGTGGAAACCATCCATTAATAGCCGGGGACGGATATTTCAAAATTCCTGCAAGAAAATCAGCAGCTTACAATCTAAGAAGTTGGGCGTCTAAATTGTGGCGCTCTCCTGTTTTCCAACCCAAGTAGAGGAGTTGGCATTTATGAGTCGAGCTTTGATCCGCTTATCGATCGCTGTCGGCTATTTGTCTTTCGCATCGTTTGCACTGGGTCAGGAAGCAAACCCAAAAGAGGCTGCGCCTGCCGCTACCCGGCGTGTGGCTGCCGCAACGAATGTTCCGGCAAAGCCAAAGCTTACGGAACAGCAAAAGCGGGCACTGGATATTCTGGAAGCATCGGAAGCGGCCTCACGTGGCCTGGAAGCACCTATGCGGAGTTATGGCCTGTTGCAGATATCCGCCAGCCTGCCTGTGCCGGACGACAAACGCTCCCGTGCCCTGCTGCACGACGCCTTCACAGCCTCGCTCGAAATTCATGATGATGACGAAACGAAAACGCGATTGCAGGAAGAGATCTTTTCTGCCCTGCTCCCGCTTTCCCTCGATGACGTGCAGGAGCTTCTTCCCCAGGCCGAGTTGAAAGTAAGAAAGCAGACGTCGGAGAGAATCATCCGCCTCTACACAGACAAAAAGAAATTCGATGATGCCATTGACCTGGTGAACCAGGTCACCTCCTGGGACGAATTTCCTTACGGCAGCGGCGGCTCCCTCCTGCAGGCCTTGCCGGCTGACATGATGGCGGAAAAACAGGGCTTATTCATCCAGGCGGTCAACAGCTATAAAAACCACAAGCATTCGGGTATTCAGGTTGGTTCCTCGCTTACCGACATGATCGTGAAACACTATGGCGAGATGCCCCCGAAGGTCGTTCTCTCCGCCATTGAAGACATACTGAGCCAGGCGAAAAATCAAGATGAGGAAAACCACGGAAACAACATAACCATCGGCGGCTCCGGTGGCACAGTAAATTTCGAGGGCAATTATCAGTACCAGCTGTTTGCGTTGTTGCCCATCCTTGAGCGGCTGGATGAAAGTCGCGCAAAGGGTCTGCTGGATGAAAACCAGGCACTTCAGTCGAAGCTCCAGCAATATCCCATGGGCATTGAATCGGTGACGCCTACTCCCAAAGAACCTCCGAAACCAGCCGATGCTGGCGCGAATGCAAAGCAGGCACCCGCTGGTGCAAGAGGAGTTCAGCGGACGGTTCTCTCGACGGACCAGCACAATAAGGCTATGGCGGCGCAAATGCAGGCGGCTGAGCAGGCGCGGCAGCAGATGAAACAGATCGTTGATCTGGCTGAAAGCGATCCTGTGCAGGCCATTGCTCAGACAACCACGTTGCCGGTCAGCATCGGCGATTCGCCGATGTCGCCACGCGGGGAGGCGCTGGCACTGATCGCGCAAAAGAACGTAAAGAAGAACCCGGCTGCTGCCAGTCAGGCGCTGAGCGAGTTACGCAAGGTCGCTCCTGATATGCCGCTATTGAGACAGGCCCAGGCCCTTAGCACGGCAGCAGATGTCTACCTGAAACTAGGCGATCCAGACAGCGCGGAGAAGGTGGTGAGCGAGGGTTTCAAAGTAGCGGACAAGCTGCTTGAGAGAGACCTAAACCCTGAAGATCCCAATCAGGGACTCAAGGCGTGGTGGCCATCAGCCGACGCCTACCGCCGTTTTGTGGAGGTCCAGACAAAGATCTCGCAGCGCAACACGCTTAAACTGCTGAAAGAAATCAAAGATCCCGAGATTCGCACGCTGGAGTCCATTATGTATGCCCGCAGTTTACTGGGATTGCCCACGAGGCGTGTCACAGTCGTCGAGAAGCGCAAGAACATGAATCGGACGATGACCACAATGGACTGATGCGGCGCGTGCAACTTTTTCAGGGCAACAACTTCATCCCCGGCTACATCCACGCCACAACTCAACCTGTTCGCAAGGCACACTTCCGGCATTTGAATTGCACTGTGCCGGATGGTACCATCGCTCTTTCTGGAGGTTGTGCAATGTCTGATCGTGACGGCGGCAACGGTTTCATGTGGTTTCTGGCAGGCCTCGGCTTCGGTGCGCTTCTCGGTGTACTGTATGCTCCCCGTTCCGGGCGTGAGACCCGCGAATCTCTGATGAGCA